>CAZAFY010000223.1:0-2521 GCA_964484445.1 uncultured Eubacteriales bacterium | reverse complement strand
ACAGATCCCAGCATCGATATCTTAGGGTGGGATACCGCAATGAAAACGTTGATTCTTGCGAATTCATTTTTGGGAACGGCATTACATTTAAAAGAGGTGACTCCAGTGGGCATCACAAATTTGACCCATGAGGAGATTACTACAGCTGTAGCAATGCAAGAAACCTGGCGCCTTGTAGGAAGAGTTTACCAGACGGGTGAAGAATGGAAGGTCACAGTGGAGCCGCAGAAAATTTCTTTCAAGCATCCCTTGGCGTCAGGCGAATGGCGTGATAAGATTATATGGATCAAGACGCGTAATTATGGGGATCAAATCCATATCAGCAAGGGTGGAACCGGCAAAGGAACCGCAGCAACGATATTAACCGATATCCTCGAGATTGTCAGAAACTGTTACTAACAGCCAAAATCAAGGAAGGGGAGAGTGAGATGAAAAGTAAAAAAGTTAATTTTCTATGTACTCTTTTGTTGATTTTCCCCTTGCTTTTTTCAAATTTCGCTTATGCAGATGTGCATACAGAAAAGAAAGAGGTAGAGTCAACACATGATGGCTTTTTGGTTTCGATTCGGGAAGGATTCTGGGAAGATTATCAAAAGCTGCCCAAAGTATTCTCGGTCGTGGCCGCCAAACAGATATCAAAAACGCACCGGATCATGCAATTCTCAGAGATGTCCGTCGTCAAAGATTGGTTTCCCGAGGAAGCGATTGCCTACTATGAACCGAATTATATCGTAACCTTATTTGAAGATCCTGAATATCCGATTGCATGGAACCAGACTGCTCTTGATATGGCAGTCACTCGGCAGGAATGGACCGGAGAAGGGGTTCGAGTAGCGATTATCGACACTGGGGTATATCCGAATCAACCGGATCTTGACTATACAAAAATCGAAACCGGGTGGAATTATGCACTTGAGAATTCAGAAACGTTAGATACACATGGCCACGGTACTTTTGTTACCGGAGTTGTGACAGCCATCCCTCAAAACGGCCTCGGGATCGATGGTGTAGCACCAGGAGCGACGATCATTCCACTGAAAGTAACTGATGATCAAAATTCTAGCACGGTTGATCGGATTATTTCTGCAATTCAAGATGCTGTAGTTAAATATCAATGTGATGTAATCAACCTTAGCATGGGAACACCGAAGGACTCGATTTCTTTACGACAGGTGATCGAAGCGTTACCGGAGGATGTGATTCTGGTAGCTGCCGCCGGAAATGATGGTGATACCACGTATCAATATCCTGCTGCTTATCCAAGAACGATTGCGGTGGGTTCGGTCAATCAAAGTGAAGTTGTTTCGGGATTTTCTCAAAAGAACGATCAAGTAACAATTGTTGCTCCAGGAGAATCTTTACTTGGATTAGATAATACTTCCTTGTTTTACCCGAATACCGTGACCGGTTCGGGAACATCGTATGCTACTCCTCATGTTACCGGTGCTGCAGTTTTGGCTAAACAGGCGAAGCCGACTCTAACCGCGCAAGAATTTCGTGATGCTCTTATTGAAACAGCGAAAGATTTAGGGGAGGTTGGCTATGACACTTCCTATGGGTATGGATTGATCCAGATCGATGCACTAATGGCTCGACTTACGACTTTCAGAATGACTTCTACTCTGATCTCCGAATCAGAGCAAAGCAAAACCTGGCAATTGGACTTACATCAAATGCCAGTTGGAGAGACTGTAGAAGTATTGATTGCTGGATTCCGGGATTCAGGACGAATGGAGAGTTTGATTTTTAGAACTGCAACTCCCGATGAAGTTCAGCGTTTTCAATTGCTTGTCGAGGTTCCGTTTACAATAGAAACCAATCGAATCAAGGTTTTCTTTTTAACTTCTTTTAGTCAATGTCAACCGCGCTGGCCAAATGAGATTCTGTATGAAAAGCCATAAAAAAAGTAAGAACTTTTAATAAGTTCTTACTTTTTTTGTATGGTTTATAACTATTTGAGAATCGACTCATGTAGGTAGCTAACAGCATCTTTTACTGCCTGCGCAATACCTTCACTGGAGAAACTGGCACCGGCAACAGCTTGTATTTCACTACCCATTGCAAACGTGTTATCGATTCCTTTTCCTACGAATTGCTCGGAGAAGACAGCATCGGACGTCACTTTTCTCATCATACTGGCGGTATCGTTGTGGTCAAGAACGCGAATCCCGGTAATGATACCATCGTTGTCAAAAGCTACATATACTCGAAGGGGTCCTTCGTATCCGACACCCTTGCCAACAACTAAATAACCGGCTGTTGCGCCATCTTTCATACCCAAATAATAAGTGTGATCTTCAGCATCAATCGTTTCAAAACTGGTGGCTTCGGAGAGGAGTTGTAAAATATTGGGATCTACCAATAGATTCTGCATTTGAGAAGCAGCATCCTTAATGGCAGCTGCAATTCCCGCACTGGTACTACTCGCCCCACTGACCGCTTGGATATCGGTTCCAATGCTTAATGCATTATCGGGGGTTTTTCCTATAAATTGCTTGCTGAAATCCGCATTTTCAAAAAC
>CAZAFY010000222.1:0-2546 GCA_964484445.1 uncultured Eubacteriales bacterium | reverse complement strand
GACGCATCTTATGAACCGAACCGCCTTTGATGACTACATTACAGACTTGTTTAAATCTCGTCCCTCTGAGAAAGAGTGCTTAGGGTTATTGTTTTTAGATATTGACCATTTTAAAAAAATTAATGATTCTTGTGGCCATCTATGTGGCGACGAAATCCTGCGTCAATTTGCCACGATTTTACAGAAGAATATAGGCGAATCCGATTATGCCGCCCGCTATGGAGGAGAAGAATTCGTATTGGTCACCAAAGTGACTCATCCAGATCAGCTTCAGTCTATAGCCGAACAGATCCGCCGTGAAGTCGATACGATGAACTTTGTTTATGAAGACCAAACCAAACATGTCAGTGTTAGTATTGGCGCTTTACTAGTGCCTCACAACATCAAAACCGATCATCACCAAGCATTACAATATGTCGATAAACTCCTCTACAAAGCCAAATCAGAGGGGCGAAATCAAGTTGTCTTTGAGAAAATGAGGCCAGATGAAGAACATGCATAAGAAAAGTCTATCGATCAAAAACCTTACCATTCTTGCAGTTATGATCGCCCTGATCATTGCCGCCAGCGGTATTGCTTATTTGATTTTCTCCCAATGGTTCGGTTCCGCCGAACGCTTAACAGAAACGATCTCTGCAGAAATCAACCAGGGACTCTATAAGCAGACCTACAACTTCATTCGAGAAACCGAGCAAATCAACCAAGAGAATCAGGCTCTCATTGAAAATGGCGTCCTCGATCTTGCTGATCCTCAACTCCGCGAGAAATATTTCGTAGGTGTTTTAAGTGCACAGGGAAACCACATCTATAGTTTTAGCTATGGTAGCGTAGATGGTGAATACTATGGTGCCCGCAGAAATGCGGAAGGCGTTCTTGAAATCATGAGAAACGATGCCACCACGGAAGGGCAGTCTTGGTACTATGCAGTCAATCCGGATTTTACTGCCGGTGAACTGGTTTTACGAGCAGGGAACTTTGATCCCAGAACACGGGCGTGGTATCAGGCTGCTGAAACCTCGGGGGCTTTTTCCTTCTCCCCTGTTTACAAGCACTTCGTCATGGATGATTTGGCACTTTCCGCTGCCAGCCCCGTTTATGATCAGCAGGGAGGTTTACTTGGCGTGCTCGGAACTCACATGTTGCTTTCCGAGATTGGCTCCTTTCTTATAGAAAGTATCGAACCGTATGGTGGTTATGCGATCCTCTATGAAAAAAGCACAGGTGAACTGATTGCCAACTCCTTGGGCCAAGATGATTTCCATGTCTTACCGGACGGCAGATTCGAACGTTTAACGATCGAGAGTATTGAAAACGATGATCTCAAACAAGCCTACGAACAAGCCAAAAAAGCCGAAGACCCCTCCTTTGAGTACTTCGGCAAAAGTGGGAGCTTGTTTGTAGATATTCAGGAGCTCCAATTTGAAGGCTTGAATTGGGTTCTCTTATCGGCCATTCCCGAAGAGCTTTACATGTCTGATGTCACACAAAGCATCTATACGACGATTTTCTTAGTACTGCTCGCTTTATTGCTTGCAATTTTCGTCTATTCAGCCGTGACCGGAAAGCTTATGAAACCCTTGGAGAATTTAGTAAAGGTTTCGGAAGCAATGGTCGCAGGTGATTTTTCAAGCCGGGTTCAAGTGGTAAGAAACGACGAAATCGGAATTCTTTCAACCGGGTTGAATAAAATTGCCGATACCATGCAAGATCATATCAATAACCTTGAAGCAAATGTATACCAACGTACCGAAGAACTGAATACGGTCTTAACCAGCTTAGAAGCAAATCAAGCCCAACTGCAATTGATCTTGGATTCCACTGCAGAAGCGATCTATGGGGTAGATATTTATGGATTATGCACGTTCTGTAAGAAAAGCTGTTTAGAAATGCTTGGTTACACTGCATCGGAAGACCTTATCGGCGAAAATCTACACTGGAAAATCCACAACAGATACCCAAATGGCTCCCCCATGTCGCTTTCCGAGTGCAAGATCCACCAATCGATGAAAGACGGATTAGGATCCTACAGCGAAGACGAAGAGTTCAGGCGATCCGACGGCAGCTACTTTCATGTCCGATACCATTCACACCCTCAAATTGTGAACGGAGAAGTGATCGGTGCGGTGGTTACTTTTATGGATATCACGGACCAAAAAAAGAAAGAAGAAGAAATTCGCTATTTAAATGAGCACGATGCTTTGACCGGTCTTTTTAATCGCAGATATTTTGAGCAAACAAGCAAGCGATTCGACACTCCCGATAACCTTCCCCTTTCAGTAATTTTTGGGGATGTTGATGGTTTGAAAATGACCAATGATATCTTCGGCCATACCGCAGGCGACGTGTTACTGATTCAAAGTGCGAATATTCTAAAACAAGTGAGTCGAGAGAACGACTTGATCGCTCGTTTTGGTGGCGATGAATTTGTGCTCGTCTTGCCCAAAACCAGCAATGAAGAGGCCGAAGCTTTGATCACTCGTATTCGTGATTTGTTTGCTGAATCCAACTTTTCGACCCTAAAAGCCAACATCTCCTTGGGATGCGAA
>CAZAFY010000221.1:0-2572 GCA_964484445.1 uncultured Eubacteriales bacterium | reverse complement strand
AAAAGACCCGGTAAAGATGTTTTCTTCACCGGGTTTTCGAAATTTGAAACGTATTTAGGTAATAATTCTTTGAATGATGTTGCTGATAAAGCTGAGTACGATTGCACCCAAAATAGCAGTGCCCCAGGTATCGATTTGAAAACCTTTGACAAATGCGGAAGTCAATTTTAAAACTGCTCCGTTGATCACAAAGGCAAACAAACCAAAGGTTAGTAAGGTGATCGGAAACGACAAGAACAACATCACCGGTTTAATGAAGGCATTAGCTAAACCCAAAACTAAAGCTGCCGCTAAAGCAGAACCCAAATTGGAGACATGCACGGTGCTGAAAATATAGGGCATGATGATGATCGCTAATGCATTACTGATCAAAGTGGCAAGAAAGCCATTCATCTGAGACACTCCTTTAATAATCAATCAAAGTAGAAGTAGTTAGATTTCTTCGTCGGGGTTAACACTGATATTTCCGTTGGAAGTCACTGCAGCCAAACGTAGTTTGCGGGCAAAATTGCCGAAATCGGGTGTCGTATTAACGAGACGATTTTTAGCCGTTGCCTGATATCCGCCAACCGCTCCCGGTAAGTTGACTTTCACTTTCCCAAAAGAAGTGGATAAGTCAAAGTCATGGGCTAAGTCATCACAATCGGCGACTTTAACACGGATGGTTCCATTGGTTGTAGATAATTCAAAGGTATTGCTGTCGGCTTCGGTTGCTGCAACACTGACGCTCCCATTAGAAGTATACGCCGTTAACAGAGGAATTCCTCCATCGCAACGAATACTGCCATTGGAACTGCGTAAATGTGCGACTTTCCCGTCAACACCCATCAGAGATACGCGACCATTGGAGGTGCGAATTTCAATGCCTTCGGCTTTCACATCTTCTAAAGCGATCCGTCCGTTACCGGTATCTAATGTAAAATCATAGATTCGGTTTTTAGGTAGCCATAGTTCAACACTCATTCCGGAGTTGATTCCGTTGAGGGATTTTCCGTCGACGATCAACCCGGCTTCGGTATGAGAAACCGTCACACGACTTTCGGCTTTGGCTCTCGCTTCCTCTTCACTACCGGCTCGAATCTTTTTGGTTAGGATCAAGCGGAAGTCATCGCGGTTCCAACCTAAGCATTCAATCTTGCCGTTGGCCGTTTGGATATGAATGAAATCTGCTTTGAGTTCTTCTTTATCACTAAAGCTTCCCTCGATCTGCTCTTCAAAAGTATAAGAATTGTCAAAGACGTTAAAACCAAACGCTTTCTCGACACCCGATAAAACCGATGTCACCAAGCCGCCAACTCCATCTAAGGTGGTGCGGATTGATTCTTCTAAATCATTCTCGGTCTCTTGGTATTTCCGACGCACATCATAGCTTTCACGCATTGTCTCTTCTTTGATTCTTTCACTATGCAAACGGGCTTTTTCGCGGGCTTCGCGTTCGATTTCTTTGGCTCGAATACGGGCTTCCCGTGCGGCCTCTTTGGCGATCCGCTTGGCTTCTTTGGCAGCTTCTTTCATTTCCGTCTTCATTTGACGAACCGATTCTTTGTAATCCATAGACTCTTCCGGTTCTTCAGCAGGCGGCATTTCGGTCTTTCCTAAAGCTTCCAATAACAAGAGGGCTTCCTCGGCTTTGATTTTGCCTTCTTCGATCATTTGTAATATTAATTTGCGTTCTTCGTTCATATAAATCCCCTCCTTATTATGGATTAAAATTCACTGGTTAGATCATCGGGTTGACTTAATAAAAGGTCTTGTAATTCCGACATATTCAGCTCCATTTGGCTTAAAAATACGTCGGCTTTCTCATTTCCTTGTTTCGCCCAATCGATGAGTTCTTTAGCGTATCGCATGTCTTTTTCGTTCTGTGGTAATTGCTCCAAAACCATACATTTTTCAGTGACTTCAGCCATTTTGGCCGAAACCTCTGCCATGTTTTCACGCATTTCCTGAATAAACTCTTCTGAATCCTCACGAGATTTCTCGCTCTCGTCTTGGGTCCATTCTTGCCAAGCTTCATCAAGATCATTGACGCTGTTCGCTACATCTTCCATGGTCTCTCTTAATTCATCCATGGCTTCTTCGATGTGTTCTTGCGTTTCTTCTGAAACATGCTCAAGAATCTCATCGATATGATCGATTTCGTCGAGCTCCTTTGAAGCAGCATCGATGTCTTCTTTGTTTTCGGCAATTTCGCGTCTGAGATCTTCCATTGCTTGACGAACTTCACCACGGATCACACTGCCCAAATCTCTCATGCGTGAACCGAATTTACGTCCGGCATCGCGCAGTTCTTCATCGGCCATGACCTTGCTGAACTCCTGACTGATTTTCTGTCCTACTTGTGCACTGGTCTTACCAAGGTTTTTACCCAATGTGCGTAAGGTTTCTTCGTCAACCGAACCATGGGATTTGCCATGAAAAGGTGCCCTGGGTGAACGCGGTGCTCTTGGGGTTCTCGGCGCCGGTTCCGGAGCGCTCGCAGACAAAGCAGATAGCAATTTAGCTGCTTCCTCCGCAGAAATTTTGTTTTCACTCAACATTTGTAATACTTTTAAACGTTCTTCTTTCATTC
>CAZAFY010000220.1:0-2583 GCA_964484445.1 uncultured Eubacteriales bacterium | reverse complement strand
ATGATAGAACAAAGGGAACGATAGGAGGTCATGCCATGTTTGCACACCTTTCCCAGAATCAGTTATTAAAGACGATGAGAGACGAAGAGGTCGTATTGCTTGCTCAGCAAGGCCAAGAATATGCTTCGGAATATTTACTCCACAAGTATCGTCATATCATCCGCAGTAAAGCCAAGCCTTATTTTTTAACAGGAGCGGATCAAGAAGATATATTACAGGAAGGCTGGATTGGTCTTCATAAAGCGATAAGAGATTTTCAATATGAAAAAGGAATTCCATTCAAGCATTTTGCAGAGCTTTGTGTCTCACGTCAAATCATTACCGCAGTAAAAACCTCAACGCGTTTAAAACACTCACCGCTTAATTCCTATATTTCATTGAATAAACCGGTTTATGACGATGGTACTGATCGCACACTGATCGATATGATTCCCAGTACTCGAATGACAGACCCCGAAGAAGTGGTCATGAATCGCGAAGAACTGGCAACGATCAAAGCTCAACTCATGGAGACCCTGAGTAAGTTTGAGTATAATGTATTCTTGCTTTATCTAAAAAAGGCTTCTTATCAGGAGATTGCCAATCAACTCAAAACGTCCACAAAAGCAGTTGACAATGCACTTTGCCGCATCAAAAGAAAAATCGGGTTAAAGATGAAACCATCTTCAAATTAACATCAACTGTAAAACCGTGTATTGACACGGTTTTTTTATGTACTTTCGGATTCAGAAGGATTTCCGGTGGAATAAACAGAATTCATAAACAAATCTAAAGAGGAGGTTCAAATTCTATGAAAACCAATCGAGACAGATTAGCCATGATCGGTGTGATCGGAGAAATTTCTCAACCAAAAAAACCTTCCGTTTATCGCATCGACACCAATGGCAAAGCGATTCCCTTACCTGGTACTGGTGGTATTACTTATAACTGGGCCATTGGCGACAGCTGTATGGATGTCATCGGTGACCATGTTGAACCCGGTGTAAGCATGAAACTAGACGATCCCGCAAAAAACAGTGGTTTAAACGCCTATGCTTGCGTAGGTAATGAAGCCAAAGTAGTAAGCGGAGATGCGAAAGGTGCTTTAGGCTATGTAACAGGAACACATGGTGGTATTGAACATGTCTTGGTCTATTTTGCTAAAGAAGATCTTGAGAAGATGATTATTGGCGATAAAATCATGGTTAAGAGCTTTGGTATGGGCTTAGCCATTGAAGAAGCACCCGAAGTCATGGTCAAAAACTGTGATCCTGATATGCTGAAAAAGATGAATCTCAAAGTGGTTGACGGGGTTTTACAAGTTCCTGTTGTTACCGAAGTACCGGCACATCTCATGGGTTCGGGAATTGGCTCTTCAACCGCTGATACGGGTGATTATGATATTATGACCCATGATCCGGAAAGTTATGAAGCGTGTGGCTTAGGAAAGTTACGCTTTGGTGATTTGGTCTTATTACGCAACTGCGATACCAGTTATGGCCGTGGTTATCTAAAAGGGGCAGTCACGGTGGGCGTAGTCGCTCACAGTAATTGCGTCATTATGGGACATGGTCCTGGCATCACCACCCTCTTCACCAGCAAAACCGGGAAGATCGCTGGAATCACAGATTCCAAAGCCAATATTGCTCATTTCTTAGGAGTTCGGGACGATCTTTAAACCAATGAATAGATCACCCAATAAAGGAGGAGCTTACGTTTGAACGGTAAAGAACTACTCAAGTCAATGATCGAAAATACCGGTGTATCGGGATTTGAAGCCCCTGTAGCCGGATTGATTCAAGAATTATTTAAACCTTACACTAAAGACATTCGTAGCGATGCTTTGGGAAATATCATTGCCAAAGTAACCGGAACGGGAGAAGGCACGAAACCCAAAATCATGCTGGCCGGTCACATGGATGAAATCGGCTTAATGGTCACCAAGATTGATGACAAAGGCTTTTTACATGTAACACAGATCGGTGGCTTTGATCAGCGCACCTTACCCGCTCAAGAAGTCTGGGTTCATGGAAAGAAGACGTTATTGGGATTTGTGGTCGCAAAACCTCCTCATTTACTCAGCCCTGAAGAACGCAAAAAGACCGTTCCTTTGTCCGAACTACTGATTGACATCGGTTTTTCTGCTGAAAAAGCAAAAGAACTCGTCCAGGTAGGAGATTTGATTACCCTGAAACGTTCCATGCAAGAATTGCAGAACGATTGGTTGGCCGGTAAAGCAATGGACGACCGAGCCGGGGTGATGGTGATGCTGGAATGTTTAGAGGAATTGAAAAAGCTGAAACACATAGCTGATGTTTATGCTGTTGCAACGGTTCAAGAAGAAGTTGGAATGCGCGGTGCTATTACATCGACATTTGGTATCATGCCTGATATCGGGATTGCCATTGATGTGTGTCATGGTCGTATGCCGGCAGTACCGGATTATAATACCTCTCCTATGGGCGGTGGACCTTCTATAGCCATGGGACCCAATGTTCATCCCAAAGTCTTAGCATTGATCAAAAAGGTGTCGAAAGAAAATCGCATCCGGATTTCCTTATCGCCGGCACCCGGCGCTACCGGAACCGATGCCTGGATGATGCA
>CAZAFY010000219.1:0-2623 GCA_964484445.1 uncultured Eubacteriales bacterium | reverse complement strand
GCCCAACGTATTGCAAACTTTGGTAGAAGAGCCGCGAGGACTGATTTTAGTCACCGGACCAACCGGAAGTGGTAAATCGACAACTTTGGCTGCCATGATTGAGTGGCTCAATCTGAATAAAAGCCACCATGTTTTAACGGTTGAAGACCCCATAGAATATATCTACGAGCCTAAAAAGAGTTTGATTCACCAGCGCGAAGTGGGCAAAGACGTTCCTTCCTTTGCCAAAGCCCTACGCTCTGCCTTGCGTGAAGACCCCGATGCCATGTTGGTAGGCGAAATGCGAGATTACGAAACCATCTCTGCCGCTGTCACCGCTGCCGAAACCGGACATTTGGTCTTGAGTACGCTACATACCATTGGTGCTGCTCAGACCATTGATCGCGTAATCGACGCCTGCCCTCCGGCAGCTCAGTCGCAGATCCGTACTCAGATGTCGGGTATATTAAAGGGTGTTATTACCCAGCAACTGATTCCGCGTCAAGATGGCAACGGCCGTGTTGTGGCCACTGAAATCTTGGTGGTCAACGAAGGAGTTGCCCACATGATTCGAGAAAATAAAATTCATCAGTTGGATTCGCAGATGCAAAGCGGTGCCGCTTTAGGCATGCATACTCTGAACAGTGATTTAGCCCGCTTAGTGCGTGAGGGAATCATTAGCCGCAGCAGCGCCTACGCAGCAGCGACCAACAAAAAGGATTTAGAGCAGTATTTGGGGTAAAGTGAGGTGGGCAGATGACCAAACTGGATTGTTACATTTTAAGTGACTCTTCTGAACGTCATAGTCATGAACATGCCCAGATCTTCTTGCCCTTGAATGACAAATTAGAGCTTTATTGCAATGGTTCTACTCATTCGATTAGTACGAACGAACTGGCTTTTATACCTCCCAGCATTGAACATTTGTGTTTATGTAAGAATCGCGTCTTGATTATCAACATTCCGCCCGATATGATCAAGAAAGAAGATATGCAAAGCTTGACCAATCAGGTCGTCTTTCCAGTTAAAGGGCCACTGGTTAATCTTATCGAATTGATTAAAGATGAGATTTCACATGGACCGACGGGCAATACGATTCGCTATTTGTTTTATTATTTATATGATAAACTGGTTGAATATCATAGACCCGATTCATTACGCTATATTCGGGAGCATTACGACGAAAATATTAGTGTTTCTCAGCTGGCAAAATTGGAAAATTATAATCTTTCCTATTATAATGAATGGTTTAAGCACCAAACCGGAGTCAGCCCGGGGCAATATATTCGCAAGGTACGTATGGAAAAGGCGAAGGAACTGCTACTGACGACCCAGTATACCATGCTCGAAATTGCCTTACAGGTGGGGTATCAAAACCCGGCAGCCTTTACCCGTGCCTTTGCCCAAACCGTGGGCCAACCGCCGGTCTCCTACCGCAAAGAGCAGCAGAATTTAATTTAAAATAATATTTTCAATTTCCTGTAATATCAGGAAGGATATCCCAAAACCTTGGAGAACTATCTAAGAGTTATGTTGGAGCGCCTATTGAGAGTAGGTTACAAATTTTGGCGGGAAATGTAGAAATTTTTTAAGAAGTTTACACAATATTCTATTGACTTTTATTCTCACCTGATATACAATCTCACTAAGGAAATAAAAGTCAGAAAAAACAAAAATCGAATTTAATTCTTTGGCAAACTATTTGAAAAAATAGGACGCAAAGTCTGGAATCTAAAACACATTTATGTGTCACGATCGTCCGACCGCAAACTTCTTTGCGGTCGGACTTTTTTTAATTTGAAACCGGATTTTCGGATGATACTACATTGGAACAGGGGGTTTTAAATGTGAGTGAACCAGAGACAAATAGAAAAAGCAGGGTGGGAGTCGGAACCATTCTCGGGATCATCCTCTGCCTCATTCTCATCCCTGCCTTAATTGTTAACATTACTCTCATTGTTAAGTCGTTTCTCTACCCGGAGGAAGTACCCAGCTTTATGGGCTACAAACCCTTCATTGTCTTAACAGGATCCATGGAACCGGTGTTTTATTCAGGCGATTTAGTCATGGTAAAGGAGGTTGAAGCAGATAGCCTTCAGGTCGGCGATGTGATTGCATTCAGAGAAGGCACAGCAGTGATTACACACAGAATCGTTCAAGTTGAGGGAGTGGATCAAGAACTTCGCTTCATCACCAAAGGTGACAACAACAACGTGAACGACCGCAGACCGGTAACAGTAGAGCAACTCGAAGGTGTCTACTTGTATCGCATCTCTAAACTGGGCAACTTTGCAATGTTTATGCAAACCCCGGTTGGCATGGCACTCTTCATCGCATTACCCTTGTTATCATTCATCCTTTATGACATTTTGAGACGAACCTTGTTCGAACGCAAGAAGGCCCAACGCACCAAGGAACTGGAAGCCGAATTAGAGAGCATGCGTCAACAATTGGAAGCCAGTGCTAAAAAAGAAGATCCACCCAAACAAGAATAAGATCTAAACACATGGGAATTTGACCGACGACGCGGTCTCCAAATAGAAAAAATAAAACGGAGGTAAGAAAAATGAAAAAAAATTGGGTTTTAAGATTAGGCTTACTCGCTATGGTATTGACCTTAGTGACCATGCCTATGGTTTCCAGC
>CAZAFY010000218.1:0-2631 GCA_964484445.1 uncultured Eubacteriales bacterium | reverse complement strand
GGTTTACTCAAAACAATCGCCTCCTAAATTTTTAGTAGTTACAGCCTTATTCGAGATACAACCTCAAATCCCCTCCTGAAATCAAGGTTCAAGATTCATACCAAAGAAATGACGGTTGCACACTAAAAACAAAAACCATCGAATGACTTCATGTCATTGGATGGTTTATTTTTTATGGCGGAGAAGGCGGGATTCGAACCCGCGATAGCGTTTTACCACTATAACCGCTTAGCAGGCGGCCCCCTTCGGCCAACTCGGGCACCTCTCCATTTGGGCTGACGAAAGTATAACACAGACCCATCTTTTTTGCAAGGGTGGAACTTGCTGTTTTTGTTATGATTCTCTCGAATTTACTCTTCTAATTTTGCAATATCTTTTTTGCTACCCACCACTACCAAAACATCTCCGCTCCAAATACGATCTTCTGCAGAAGGAGTCACATTGATTTTTTTCTCGTGGTTAATGGCGATGATGTTGAGGTTATACTTATTACGCATGTCTAAATCACGCAGCCGTTTACCATAGAACTGTTCCGGTGCTACCACTTCAGCAATGGAATACTCCGGTGACATATCGATATAATCCAACAAGCTGGAAGATGCTATGCTGTGAGCGATGCGGATTCCCATATCGCGTTCCGGTAAGACAACCTTTTCCACACCCAACTTTTCCAAAATTTTGGCATGATTGGTTGAGTTTGCTTTGACAACCAAATAGCGGCATCCCATTTCTTTTAACGACAAAGCACAGATGATACTCGACTGCAAATCTCGTAAGGTTACAAAAACAACATCATAATTTGCTAAGCCCATGCGTTGCAATGCCGATGCATCTTCTGCATCTAACTGAACTACATGGGTCAAGCGGGTGGACAAAGACTGCACAATGTCGGCATCGTTGTCAATTCCCAAAACTTCATAGCCCATACTCAAAAGTGTTTCCGCAACAGCTGTGCCAAATTGACCTAATCCTATGACAACATATTGCCTGCTATCTACCATTTCTTTCTCTCCTATCCAATCAATACATGTTCTTCCGGCCATTGCACATTATGGGCATCGTATCTTCGCCATAACGATAAGGCTAAGGATAATCCGCCAACACGGCCGATAAACATCGTAAATATCAAAACAATCTTACTGAACGACGTCAATGATGAGGTGATTCCTGTAGACAGCCCCACGGTTCCAAATGCCGAAACAACCTCAAACGCCACCTGTTGGAACCCGAAAGGTTCTGCCATGAGAACGAGGGTTGTTGATACCATGACAATAATCATACCAATGAGTACAACCATAATGGCTTTGTCTAAGGATTCTCGTGAAATTCGGCGGTTAAAAATTGTCGGCTCATTGCCGGTTCGAACCATAAACCACAGCATGAGGATTACAGTCGCCATGGTTGTGGTCTTAACTCCACCCCCGGTAGAACTTGGAGAAGCTCCGGTGAACATGAGGATTACAGTCAATAACGCTGTTTCAGGCTCAACTTTCCCGTAATCGATCGTCGAAAACCCAGCCGTTCTTGGCGTGACTCCCTGGAAAACCGTGGCCAGAATTTTACCGCTCCAGTCTAAAGAACCTAGGGTATCGGGATTATTGAACTCCATAACAGCAAAGCCGAGCATTCCAATGACTAATAAAATCCCGGTTGCCGATAAAACTACTTTACTGTGTAAGGTAAGCTTTTTCCAGCTTCTCTTGGTGTTAAGATCCTTGATCACTGTGAAGCCTAAGCCACCCAAGACAATCAAACCGGCAATCGTGAGCGAAACAATGGGATCGTTAGCAAAATCTATAAGGCTTCGGAAACGCCCATCTCCCAATAAATCAAAACCCGCATTACAGAATGCAGAAATACTGTGAAAAACACTATACCAAATGCCTTTACCCACCCCATACAGAGGGATAAAACGGAAAGATAAGAAAATCGCACCAATAAGCTCAATTAAACCGGTTAAGCCAGCGATGCTTAAAACTAATTTGATGGCTCCGCTTAATTGGTTCTGATTGAATTGTTCAGCAATCAGAAGCCGGTCTCGCAAAGAAATTCTTCGCCCTAATATCACGAACATCATCGTAGTAAAGGTCATTAAGCCCAATCCACCGATTTGAATTAAAACAAGAATGACGGCTTGGCCAAACATGGAAAAATAAGTTCCGGTTTCCAATGTCACTAGACCGGTCACACAAACAGCCGAGGTAGCCGTAAATACGACATCTACAAGAGGTGTGAAGATTTTTTGCTGATTTGAGATTGGTAAGGTCAACAATAAAACCCCAATGCTGATCACCAAAGCGAAGCTCAAAACCACGAACTGAGTCGGGCTGAGTTTCTGGTAAAACCTGCGCATGTTCTTCGCTCCTTCTATGATGTTGAACATCACTTTCATACCGAAACAGTATACCATGGTACAGACGAATCAACAAGGGTTATGGTCGATTTTAACACCATCTTAACATTGCTTTTCGTTACATAAAAGTGTTTTTGGAGGCAGGAACTTTTTCCCATGTTGTTTTCTGCTTTTTTCTGACACTTTACCCTTGTTTTTTAGTGTCTTTCGCTATATAATGAAGATGCATTTAATGCAACATTACAAAGGAGGGAAACCCCATGGCTAAAGGCAAATTT
>CAZAFY010000217.1:0-2647 GCA_964484445.1 uncultured Eubacteriales bacterium | reverse complement strand
TTCCCGCAAAATAATCTCTCCACTCGCTGTCGTCCTTCGGACAAAGGCTCGCTCTTAGAAACATTTTGCTCTCACGACCGCAGGCAGAGAACCGTCCCCAAGTATAGGCAGAGAACCGTCCCCAAGTATAAGCACATGCGCGAAAAGTTTCCTGAGGGGCGACTATTGACCGAAGGTCAACCTGAGCCCAGAAGGATTTTTGAGCGAGAAATGTGCGCTTTGGTCGTCCTTTTGTTGCCCCACTTGAGCCACTATGCTATTCCTACAGGAAGCAGCGTCTTATATCTCTTGACTTTGTGAATAATTTCGCTTATGATGAGGATGGTGAAATAAGTAACGAATGTATTTTTTGGAACAGATGCGAGGTGAACCGCGATGCTCCCTCTCGACGAAACTGCCCTTTCGCTCCTGCTGAAGACGGCCTTGTTTAAAAGCCTCAGCTCGGAACAGCTGCATAACCTCTTAGTCAATCGCGGGAGCTTACGTGATTTCACTGCCGGTGAGATTTTGTATGACCCACATCACTTTCAACGCGCCATTGGCATTGTCTTGAAAGGCCGGCTCAAGGTCAGCACGGAAAGCGAAGTCGTGCTCAATCAGCTCAACGCAGGTTCCATGTTTGGAGTTGCAGGTTTATTCTTAGAACGCGAGGAGTATGTTACCTTAATTCGCGCGCTAACCCCGTCTCAAGTCTTCTTCTTAACAGCGGACGATTTAGAGAACCTCTTTAAAGAAGAATACCTCATCTGCCAAAACTACCTTCGCTTCTTGAGTCAACGAATCGTCTTTTTGAATCAACGAATCAGCAGCTTCGTAGCTCCCAACCCTGCAGAAGCCCTTTACGCATTTCTAACGCGTTTGGCCATTGCAGCAGAATCGGATACTTTTCATCTACCCATGTCAAAGCAGGAAATCTGTCGTCAGCTGAACATCAGTCGAACCACGCTATATCGTGCCTGGGAACAGCTGGAGCAAGAAGGCTATCTGCTTGAACATTCCGATAGTTCTTTAGAAATCGTTGCCAAATGAAACTTTAGGAGGATAACCCTTTGAAACGTTCACTCACTAAAACAATGTTGTTCCTGATTTCTATGGTTCTCTTACTCTCGGCTTGTAATCCAGTCACTCCAACTCCGACACCGGTTGAGAAAATCAACATCCGTGTCGGTGCCCTGAAAGGCCCTACGGCTTTGGGGATGGTGCAACTGATTGAAAACGCAGCCGCGAAAACCACCAAAAATGATTATACTTTCACTTTGGTCGGGGCACCCGATGAAATCAGTGGCAAGCTTATTTCCGGTGAACTGGATATGGCGGCAATTCCGGCCAATTTAGCGGCTGTGTTGCACAATAAAACAGAAGGTAAAATTCAAATGGCCGCTGTCAATACCTTAGGCGTGTTGTATTTACTCGATACCGGTGAGACGATTCAAAGTATGCAAGATTTGGCGGGCAAGACGATTTATGCTACCGGTCAAGGATCCACCCCGGAATTCGCACTCAACTACTTGTTGCGCGCCAACGGCTTGGAACCGGGTGTCGATGTGGAAGTGGTTTTTAAAAGCGAACACGCTGAAGTGGCAGCTCTCATGGAAGCAGGGAGCGTTGAATACGCCTTGCTCCCGCAACCGTTTGTGACCTCGGTTCTAAACAAGGGGACGGCTCGAGTGGCCTTGGATTTCACCGAAGAATGGCAAAAGGTTGGTGAAGAAGGCAGTCAATTGGTTATGGGAGCCTTTGTAGTGCGCAAAGAGTTTTATGAACAAAACCAACAAGCGGTAAAAGATTTCTTGGCTGAATATGCAATTTCGGTTGCCTTTACCAATGAAAACGTAACGGAAGCGGCCTCTTTGAGCGGTAAATATGAAATTATCGCTGAAGCGGTGGCTAAAACTGCAATTCCTGAATGCAACATCGTTTATTTCGAAGGCGAAGAGATGCAAGTCATGACCGATGCTTTCTTGCAAGTCTTGTTTGAGGCAGATCCCAAGTCTGTCGGCGGCACACTTCCATTGGCGGAATTCTATATTAAATAATTTTTGTGGGAGGGCGTTGCATGAAAGGTTTCGGAAAAAAACCTCGGCCATTAAAACCCTTGCAGGCCTCCCTCTTGTTTGGAGCAGCGGTGGGTTTTTGGTTGTTGGTTTGGCAAGTGATTGCCATGCGCGTCCAACTTTCTCTCCTGCTGCCTACTCCCCTGGAAACCTTTCAAACGCTTGGGAAGATCCTAAGGCAAGCAAGTTTTTGGCAGGTTACTTTCACCAGTTTGTTACGGATCTTTGCAGGCTTCTCCTTAGCGGTAGTGATGGGAAGCCTTTTGGGCAGCTTGACAGCGTTTTTGCCGGTCGTGCGACCTTTTGTGTCGTTACCGATGAATATTGTTAAAGCGACACCGGTTGCCTCTTTTGTGATCCTGGCCTTGGTATGGCTGCCGTCCCAACAACTATCCCTTTTCATCTGCTTTCTGATGGTGCTACCCTTGGTTTGGAGCAATGTTGAAACAGGTTTGCTGCAAGTGGACGAGTCGCTCTTGGAAATGGCAAGAACGTATCGATTATCTTCGGCAGCAATTTTTAAAACGATTTATGTGCCGGCGGTTAGACCCTTTTTCGTCAATGCCTTGCTCTTGGGATTTGGCTATGCCTGG
>CAZAFY010000216.1:0-2661 GCA_964484445.1 uncultured Eubacteriales bacterium | reverse complement strand
CTTTCGCATGCTCCGCATTCAACACACAAAGAGGCATCTACTTGTTTGTCGATGAATTGCTCTTTGTAGATCTTCGCAGAAGCTTTCCAGGTATCAAACATCGATGCATTGTTATACAGGGAGAAGCATCCCGGAATGTTCACACCTTGGGGGCAAGGCATACAATAACGGCAAGCCGTACAATCAATTTTGATCTTGGCTCTCCAATGATTGGCGACCTTGGTCAGGAACTCTCTCTCTTCCGGTTTCATACCGTTAGCAGTAATGTCTTCTTGACTGCAAATCCTAAGATTGTCTTGCACCTGCTCCATGGTACTCATACCCGACAAAAGAAGCGAAACTTCCGGTTGATCGGCGACCCAACGCAAAGCCCATTCTACTGGACTGCGCTTATGTGGATAATCATTGAACATTGCTTGAATGTCTGCCGGTAAATTTGTTGCCAATCTGCCTCCTTTTAGAGGCTCCATCACTACAACACCTAATCCCTTTGCTGCCGCATACCGTAATCCTTCTAAACCGGCTTGGAAATCAGTGTCCAGATAATTTAACTGGATTTGACAAAAGTCCCATGGGTAAGCGTCGACGATTTCTTTGAAAACACTTAAACTATCGTGGAAACTAAAACCAAAGTTCTTGATTTTTCCCATCGCTTTCGCTTTCTTCGCTTCTTCGAAAGCTCCAATTTTCTTAAATGTCTCAAAACGTTCTTTGTTCAAGGCATGTTGCAGATAAAAATCAATGTGGTCTGTTTGCAGCTTCACTAACTGTTCATCCAAGAATTCCATCCATTCATGAGTTTCAAAAAGCTTATAGGTGGGGTTTTTAGTTGCCAACTTCACTTTTTCTCGGTAACCCTCTTGTAAGGCTTTACCCACCACGATTTCTGATTGATTATTGTGGTAATTGTAGGCAGTGTCCACATAATTGACACCACTGTCGATGGCATGACGAATCATGCGGATTGCTTCCTGCTCGTCAATGGTCTTCTCCGGACCGACCGTGGGTAACCTCATAGCACCAAATCCCAATAAGGATGGCTGGAAATCTATGGTACCGAATTTTCTTTTTTGCATGGTCTTCTACCTCCTATGATTTTATCTTTCTTATTTCTACATCCGAAAGGATTTTTCCTTCCCAACAAAAAAGACCACCGTTTGCTGGTGATCTTTTGAAGCTCCCATTTTGCGGAGTGCTTTATGGAGTAAGACGGAATCGATCTCTTGGGAACAGTACAGCCTCACGGATGTTCTGTAACCCAAGAATTTTAGTTACCAGACGCTCTGCTCCCACGGCAAAACCACCATGAGGAGGCATACCGTATTGGAAAATTTCAAGATAAGAAGCAAAGCTTTCCGGTTGTAACCCTTTTTCTCGAATATTGTTCACCAAGATATCGTAATCGTGGACACGTTGTGCACCTGAGTTCATCTCGAGACCTCTGAATAACATGTCAAAGCTCTCGGTGACGTCGTTGTCATCGGCACTGGGTTGAGTATACATGGGACGATTTGCTTTGCCATAATGGGTAGCAAAAACAAACTCTGATCCTGTTTCTTTATAGATGTATTCGCAAATCAACCGCTCAGATTCGGAATCCAAATCTAAAATATCTAAAGATTTACCGTAGTTTTTCTGTAAAATGGCATCGATTTCTTTGATTCTAAGGCGAGGGATTGTGCCAACTGTGGGTAAAACAGCTTGGAACATGGCCAGTTCTTTGGCATTGTATTCTCGCAAATAAGCAAAGAGGTATTCTAACAATCGTTCTTCTAAACGGAGCACATCTTCTAAACCAGAAATGAATCCCATTTCTAGATCAAGTGAAATGAATTCACTCAAATGACGAGATGTGTTATGTGGTTCTGCACGATACACCGGAGCAACTTCAAAGACCCGCTGTAACCCAGAACCCATTGCCATTTGTTTATAAAACTGTGGCGATTGAGCCAAGAAGGCAGTTTGCTCAAAATACTTGATTTCAAACAATTCACTTCCGCCTTCTGTTCCGGTTGCAACGATTTTGGGCGTATGAATTTCTGTGAATTTCTCTTGGTGTAAAAAATCACGAAAAGCTTTGATCACACTGTCTTGAATTTTGAAAACCGCGGCGGTTTTGGGATGACGTAAACTTAAGACACGGTGATCCAATACATGTTCTAGACCCGCTCCGATTTCGTCCTGGTTGAGTTCAAAGGGTAGGTCTTTATATACTTTTCCCAATATGATGATTTCTTGAACTTGCAGCTCGACCCCTAATGCTTGCTGGTTTGAAGCAGATACTGTTCCTATGACCCGAACGGCTTGTTCATTGGCGATTTCTTGCAACCACTCTGGTTTGCCGGTGACAACGCCTTGTACCATACCGGTCGTATCTTTGATCAATAAAAAGGCTAACTTACCCAGCTTACGAACACGGTGCAGCCATCCTTCAATAACCACCTCTTGCCCTAAATAACTCGGCAGATTTTCTATCCATTGCTTATTCATGTATTCATTTCTCCCTTTCTCTTCATCTTTTCTATTTTATAGCGAAATGGGAGCTTTGGCAAGGGTTTTTAGAGGAAGTTTTAATGGCACTATCGAAATGACATAGAGCTTCTGCGAATTTTTTAGATTGATAGATCAGAAAGCGAGGTTTCTATGCATTCAAAAGCTTTG
>CAZAFY010000215.1:0-2670 GCA_964484445.1 uncultured Eubacteriales bacterium | reverse complement strand
CAAAGCCATGGCTTTACCATAACAGCCATTGCCTTCCAGGACGCCGGAAACCTTGATCTGGAGCGTTTAATACATTGCCGCCTCCATGTCTATGATCACGGCCGTATGGTTCCTTTCTGTGCCCATTATTACACTCCTTGGAGGGAAGTATGAGCGTGCGCGAATCAACACTCGATTGTCTTAGACCGGGTGGTCTTGCTCTAACTGAACAAGGATTAAAGCTTTGTGACTTTCCCAACAAAGCAACTTTAGCCGATATCGGTTGCGGAAACGGTTCTACTGTCCGCTATTTACAAACCTTGGGTTATGTTGCTTATGGTTTGGATTTAGTTGCCGAACCGCCTCTTTTACAAGGAGATGCTACACACTTACCTTTTACTACACATTCGTTCGACGGCTTATTCTATGAATGCAGTTTTTCAAAGATGTTTCCTCCGGATATCGTATTGGCAGAAGCGAAGCGTGTCTTAAAGCCCGGAGGGAAACTGCTTATGAGTGATTTTTATGCTCGCGGTGTATCGGCGGATTTTCAAGGTTTGTTAGGCCGTGTAGAGCGAGAAGAGGAAATCAAACATCGCCTTCAACAAGCCGGATTTCAACTCATACACTGGCAAGATGCCAGTCATGATGTTTTACAAACCTTTGGTCAGCTGATTTTTAATCACGGCTGTATTGAGAATATCTTGGGAGCCAATCGCACCCAATTAAAGCAAGCCAAGTCCGGCTATTTCTTATCTGTTTGGGAGGTGTCTCCATGATCTCCAAAATAGAAACTTGGATCTTACAACGTTGCGTCATCGGTTCTTTTCAAGAGTTAGATGCTTGGCAAGAGGAGGCATTCGCTAAGCAAATCGAACAAGCAGAAAAATCAAGTTTTTACCGCTATGGTCTGCAGGGGTTCACCACTTCCGAGGACATACGGCAAGACCCTTTGCGCTTTCTCTGCATCCCTCCCAAAGAAGTGAGCCGCATCACCACCTTACCAACCTCCGGTACCAGCGGAACTCCGAAGCGTATCTACTTTTCTGAAGAAGATTTGGAACTGACTGCTGAATATTTTGAGATTGGCATGCAAGAGCTAATGAAACCCCAGGAAAAAGCTGCTATTTTTATGCCAGGAGCTACTCCGGGCAGTGTAGGAGAGTTATTGATTCGGGCAATTCATCGTTTGGGCGGAGAAGCGGAGGCATTTGGATTTCTAAGAGACCCTAGAGAGGCGATTTCTCAAGCTGAAGGTGCCGATTGCTTATTGGGACACCCCACGCAATTGTTGATTTTAAGTCGCTTCGCTCCTCATTTGCGACCCAAATCTATTTTATTGACCGGGGATCCGGTTCCGTGTTGGTTACTACACGAAATCGAACAAACTTGGGGCTGCAAAACCCACCCACATTATGGCTTGACAGAAAGCGGTTTCGGTTTAGCTGTGCGGGGACAAGATGGTCTTGCTGAACAAATTTGCCATCCGTTTATTAAATTAGAAATCATCGATCCCGTAACCGGTAGCGCGGTCCCGGAAGGTGAGTGGGGCGAAATCGTCTTAAGCACCTTGCAACGAACCGCCATGCCCTTGCTACGTTACCGCACCGGTGATTGGGGACGGTTCTCACCCGGCTTTCTCCCCAAGCGCTTGGACATTCGGCAATGCAGGATCGATCAGCCCTTGTATGCCAACGACTTTACGGTGCATCAACTCGACGAGATTATCTTCGCGCACCGCGAAATTCGTAATTACAAAGCCACTCTTCGCAAAAACAAACTCGAAATTACCTTGGACAGCGAGGAAACTTCTGCTACGTTGGAGAAGTTATTACAAGAAAACTTGCAGATTACCATCCCTTGGACCGTTGCAGTAGAACCTTTACTTTGCGAACCCGGAAAAAGAAAAATCAACATAGAGGAATAAGGAGAGGAAGAAATATGGAATTCAAGAACGCCACAATCGTCGCCAAAGCCAATGTCTATTTTGACGGCAAGGTTACCAGTCGCACCTTATATACCGCCGAAGGCGTAAAAAAGACCTTGGGAATCTTTTTGCCCGGTGAATATCATTTCAACACCGCAGCAGAAGAGCTGATGGAAATTTTAGCCGGAGAAGTGGATATCCGCTTAGCGGGTGAAACCGAGTTTAAACTCTACACCGGAAATACCCGATTTACCGTACCGGCCAATTCTTCATTTGAATTAAAGGTCCACCAAGTCACCGATTACTGCTGCACTTATATCGAAGCCTAGTTCAAAACCCGAACCAGAGCAAGCAAAACCCGGTAGCGATGAACTACCGGGTTATCCCAGGCAAGGGATATGTTTTTATATACCATTCGTAAAAGGAGAAGAGTCATGAAAACCGGAGCCGTAATCGTTGCCGCAGGTTTGTCCTCGCGTATGAAATCCTTTAAACCTCTTTTACAATTAGGCGGTTCTACTGTAATCCGCACCGCCGTTGAAACCCTGCAAAGCGCCGGCGTATCACCGATCATCGTCGTCACCGGTCGTGAAGCCGATGCTTTACAACGTCATTTACAACCCTTATCGGTTCATTGCATCTATAACGATGATTTTGCAACGACCGATATGTTCCATTCTGCCAAAATGGGCATGAAGCACATTCAACCTCTTTGTGATCGTTTCTTCTTTTTGCCAGCCGATGTACCTCTTTTTTCCAAACGC
>CAZAFY010000214.1:0-2679 GCA_964484445.1 uncultured Eubacteriales bacterium | reverse complement strand
GGGAGAGAACCGTCCCCAAGCTTATTTTTTACCGCGTTTTTTGAAATCTTCTTCGATGGGTGCCTTCCAATGGGCATCCATTTTTTGATTCGTGCGAAATTTGACCACCGCTTCGTTGACCGCGATAAAGTTCAGTTGGGTACCGTCTGCATCGGCATGATACGAGGCAGCGCGATCTTCGGCAATGCCATATTGTGCGGCCGTTGCTACAGCATCGATATTCGCACCTAAGAATAAGAACTCCCAACCATAAACCGCTTTTTGGTGCTCAACCATAGTTCGGATCTTTTCAGCGGTAAATTCTCGACTGGCGTTTTCCATACCATCGGTGGTGATGACAAATAGCACTTTTTCCGCTCTTTCTGCCTCTGCGGTATGCTTTTGGGCATTGCCGATTTTGTTGATCGTCACTCCCATGGCATCCAACAAAGCGGTCGATCCCCGGACGAAGTATTCCCGCTCGGTTATGGGGGTGATGCCGTGAATTTGTATGCGGTCGTGCAATAATTCGTAGCGATCATCGAATAAAACGGTCGTCACAATGCAGGCACCCGCTTCTTTTTTCTGCTTCTCCAAAAGGGAATTGAAGCCACCAATCGTATCCTTCTCTAATCCACTCATGGAACCGCTGCGGTCTAAAATGAACACCAACTCGGTTAAACCTTTTTTCATGATCCATCCTCCTCGTTTTTGATTTCACTCAGAGAATACCATGAAAGCTAAACCGATAGGTCGCTTGCCATGCGACATTTGCTTGACATCCCCTAAACAATTACACTCCCAACAAACTTTGACCATATTCGAAGAGAACGGCGTTGATTTCGAATATATCGAACAACTGTTCACGAATGAAGTATTCGACAATCAAATCGAATTTGCTGCTCGGTGATAAAGCATACCCGGCTCGCCGCAATAAATCGGTGGTCTGATCGAGATTCAACTTTAAAGCAACCGCTAAGGCCAAAGCGGTATTCTTGCTGGGCTGGTACTCCGTGTTGCTGCGAATCTTTGAAAACAAGCGGCGATCCATGTTCGCTCTGCGGTAGACTTGCGGGTCTGTTAAGCCACTTTGATCGATATGACGAAACAACATTTCACTAAAGGTTTCACTTATGGAGAATTCTTTGACCACAAAGCTACGTTGGGAGGCGGCATGGGCCGACTTTTGCTTTGGAGAAGGAGAAGATTCGCGATAAGGCACTCGATAACGGACGTTTTCTTCAGCTAGATCAATGTTCACTTCATTTCGCCTGTTTCGGCGCAGTAGATGTTCCTCCACATAATGGTCATCGATGAACTCTTGTAACTCGCGGTATTGCGATTTGCTGATCTGAACCGCATCCGCATCATACACCACCAAATAAACCTTCAACTCGTGCGCCAACAGGAATTCTCCAATCGCTTTCGTGGCAACCTGCAACGCCAAATTCTTAGGATACCCATAAATTCCACTCGAGATCAGCGGAAAAGCGATAGAATCCAAGCCCCGCGCTTGAGCAAGCGTCAGGCTCGAACGATAACACGAGCGAAGCAACGCTTCTTCATTATGATCTCCACCTTGCCAAACAGGACCCACGGTATGAATGATGAAGTCCGCCGGCAAGTCATACCCTTGAGTCAGAACAGCTTGACCTACCAGGCAAGGAGCGAGGGTATTGCACTCGGCTTGTAGCCGTTCTGCTCCGGCAGCAGCGAAAATCGCTCCGCAGACACCGCCTCCTTGTTGCAATTGCGAGTTGGCGGCATTGACAATGGCGTTGACTTCCATTTTGGTAAGATCCTGACGAATGATTTGCAGTGGCAATAGACGCACCTCCTAAAGATTCATATCTAAGCTCGAGATAAGACCGGCATGCGACCGAAACCCGATGTAAACGGACGTTCTTTGCCTGCTAAGACAAAGAAGGTGGTATCTTCCTCGTGCAAGGGCTGGACCGAAAAGTCCAAGCTCGATTGTGCTTGAAACCCCAATTCGAACCATGTGGGTTGATCAGGATTCAGCACTCCCAGCAGTTGAGGCAAAGGGAGCGTGCTGCTCCCCAAAATCTCAAAACAATGCCACGCACCGGCTTCTTGCTTTGCAATCAGCAGTGTCTGCTGTTCGGGCACATAATAAACACAATCTTTATAAGGTCCCAGCAAATAAAACATCATTAAATTGAAATACTCCACTTGAAAGGCAGCGTAGGGATTTCCCTGTTCATAGCAGTGTTTTAGCAGTGTTAGATCCTCTTCACTAGTTAGATCGAGTTTTCTCATCGGTTGTGCCGGTCCCAAAGCTACAACAGATGCTTGAAATTCTTGCTCTTTTACAAAGCCGAACTTCGGATAAAAGTCTAAGACCGAATCGTTGGCGTATAAATAAATTCCGTCTGCTTTTTCACGCCACTCCTCAAGCACTTGCTCGATGAGCCAACGCGACAAGCCCCGCCCGCGGTGCTCCTTTGCCGTAATCACGCCACCCAACTGCACGAATAATTTTCTTGGGGACGGTTCTCTCCCCATGTTTTGAGAAGTTATCCGTCCAAAAATCAGATTCACACAAACCGATGCCACCACTTGTCCCTGATAGGTCAGAACGTAGGGCACAAAAGCATCACCCCAATAGCCTTGTTCCAACCAAGGATGAAAGTCGATACCGAAGGTTTTCCGTGCTAATTGCATAAATCCCTCGCGTAA
>CAZAFY010000213.1:0-2684 GCA_964484445.1 uncultured Eubacteriales bacterium | reverse complement strand
TTTCAAAGTTACTCCAATCACGGGTGCAAAGATCGCCGTGATACTGATTGCTGTTTGATGATACGCCAAAAAGCTGGTTTTGTTTTTCTCGGGGGTCGAATCGAGAGTAGCATTGAAGAGCGATAAATTGACTCCGGAAAAAACCATGCCGGTAATTAGGTTGATGATGGCAACAAAGTATAGACTCTTTGAGAAAGCATAAGCCAAAGGTACAACAAAAATCCAAATACCGGAGGAGAATAAGGTTTTCAAATTGCCGTGTTTCTGACTATACTTGGTCCAGTAACCATATCCCATGAGAGAACCACCGGTATTGATCAAGCTCAAGATACTTACCCAAGTGTTATTGGCTCCCAAGACCCGGACTTGATATAAGGAGAACAATGACCACGGGATTTGCCAGGCAAAGTGAAATACAAGTGAGGCTGCAACAAATCGTAAAAATCTTTTCTCATGAAAAATCTCGAGAAGCGCAACTTTCAGTCCGTTCACAATTCCTTGATTTGCAGGTTTATCTTCACTGCTTTGCGGGATTGTCGCTGCCGAAATCGGTTCATCCATACGCGAGAAGACCCAGACTTCCGTCATTGCTAACAGAAATGAGATGAAGAAAGCCAATTGGTAGCCCATGGGGAAGCTGGCAATATCTAAAAAGCGCCCTGCAAGTAAGGTAAAGGCAGTACCAACTAAGTTTTGCAAACGATTGCGCGTTGCAAAAGAGATTGCTCGACGTTCGGGGGGGATGACACGAGAGATAAAAGATTGCCAACCAACGTTGGAGATCGAGCCTGGCAGATTCATCAGAGCGATCGTTGCAACCAAAAGAGTCGCTCGGATACTAGGGTCAAAGAAAGGGATTGCCGCCAGAACCAAATAAAACAGACGATGCAAAAAAATAACCAAGGTCGTGATTCGGTGTTTATTCGGTTGTTTATCAATATATCGGGCTCCGGGAATCATCGACAATACGCTGACGAAGGCAGGTGCTGAAGATAACAAAGCGACCTGATAATCGGTGGCTCCATTTTTGATTGCAAAAATACTCAGGAAAGGATTCACCAAATTAATGGCCATGATCGATAAGATTCCCTGCGTTATATTAATGGTTTGATTTCTCTGGAAGCGAGCCTCTTCGTTGGCGGTTGTTTTATCTTTTAAAATTTTCCACAAAGCTTGTGGGCTGCGGTTAAACATAGAATACCACCTTCTATAGAATCCATAAGCAATAAGCAAGATTAGAATTATGGTATCACAGCTCTTCCGTAAAGTAAACCTTGAGGAATTGGCAGATGTAAGGGGATTCTGAATTCTTATTTTCAGGGTACAAAGAAACACCTTCCACAAATTTCTTGTAGAAGGTGTTGGAAAAGTTTGCGACACGCGCAAATTTCTTAGTTTTGTCAGCCACAGTCGTCTTCGGCACCGGGAAGACCGTTATCTAGGTAGTCTTCTAAGGTTTCCACGACAAAACGCACATATTGAGCACATCGTTCTTTGGCATCGGGTTCGTGTTTCAAAACACTACAGTCGGGCGCACCAAATTCTTCAACAAATGCGTTGAAAAGAGCTGCGCTGTAATCCTTCATTTCGGCTTTTCGATCTTCTCCCATGTTGCGGCCAAAATAACGACCCAGTGTTAACATACCACCGGTTAATGCACCGCAAACAGATTCAACTGCCATGCCACCGGAAAAAGCACCGGCATAATGATTACCATAGTCGATTTCTTCTTGGCTTAATCCGTCAACTTCAGCCAAGGCAATAAAAACAGACTCTGAGCAACTATACCCTTGGCTCATGTATAATTCCAAGGCGCGATCGCTTGCTTTTGACATTGTATTCATCCTTCCAATCAATCTTTATTCATAGTATTGACTATGATTATAACAAAGGATTGCATTTCTGTAAACTAAAAAAGTTCAGTTTTGTGATTTGGTTACAATAGAGTGAAACACTTCTTGTCGAATAAGACTTCTATCTGTCAGCCCACAGGATTTCATGTTTCAAAGCAGAAAGTATGACTTGGAAAGAAAAGTAAGGGGGAAGTTTCGTTGAATTCGGGAAGAATCATTAAATTATTCGCCGGAACCGCAAGTAAGCGTTTAGGTGAACGAATCGTTGAACATCTCAAACAGGAGTTGCCGGAGACCAATGGGCAGAAGCATTTGGAGAAATATCGTTTGTGTGATATCACGGTCAAAAAGTTTTCCAATGATAATACTTTTGTCAGGCTGGAGGAAACCGTTCGCGAAGCGGATGCCTATATTATTCAGTCATCAGGCATTCCCGTAAACGATCGTTTCATGGAATTACTGATCACCATTGATGCGATGCGTAGAAGCTCAGCCGGTCGGATCACAGCTATTATTCCCTACCTACCCTATTCTCGCTCCGATAAAATTGATCAACCAAGAGTTCCACTAACTGCCCGTTTGGTTGCTGACTTAATAGAAGCTGCCGGAGCAGATCATGTGGTTGTCATGGATTTACATGCAGATCAGATTCAAGGATACTTTAATATTCCAGTAGATCATCTCAAAGCGACCAGTATTTTAGCTGCCTATGTTGAAGACAATTTTCTGGCTGAAGTTTCGGATGAGCAATTAAAGGACTGGGTGGTCATTTCACCGGATGCCGGTTCCGCAAAGAGAGCGCAAAGTTTTGCTTCGATCCTTGGTTTACCG
>CAZAFY010000212.1:0-2693 GCA_964484445.1 uncultured Eubacteriales bacterium | reverse complement strand
TACGCAATATTACCGAAACCAAGGCCAAAGAATAAGAACTCGAAGAAATGATCATCCGCACCAAAGCCATGTATGCCAATCACGATGCCATTATCATGGCCATAGAAATCGATACCGGCCGTATTATTGAAGTGAACCCAGCAGCTGAACGTTTCTACGGCTACAGTTTAGCGGAATTTCAGCAAATGACCATGCACGAGGTCAATACTTTGGCCCGAGCCGAGTCTGTAAAGTTGCGCCAATTGGCAGCAGAACGAAAGCAGAGCAAGTTCACCTTGCATCACCGGTTAAAAAGTGGTGAAGTGCGTACGGTCGATGTCTATAGTTGCCCTGTGCCGTATGAAGACCGCCAGATCTTGTTCTCGATCATTTTCGATGTCACCCAGCGCGAAGAGGCGACCAAACAAATCCATTACTTAGCATATCACGATTACTTAACCGGGATCTATAACCGACGCTTTTTTGATGAATCCTTCCATAGTATGGCTCGCACCGGTGAGTTTTACCCACTGGGCGTAATTATGGGAGATATGAACGGACTAAAGCTTTACAACGATACCTTTGGTCATGCCAAGGGAGATGAAGCAATTATCGCATTGGTCGCACGCATGAAACAGTCCATGCCGGCGGATGCCCAATTGGCACGTATTGGTGGAGATGAGTTTGCCATGATTCTTCCTCGGACCAATGAACAAGAGATTCGTGCCTACTTAGATCTTTTAGAGCAGAGACTCGACAGCCTGAATCTTCCCACAGAAGGTACCGATGTCAGTATTTCTTTTGGTTATGGGCTCCAGCGAAAGCCGGAGGACGGATTGGATTCCCTGCTCAAAGAGGCAGAAGCTTTTATGTATAACCGAAAGTATTACAGCAACCGCAGTTCGCGTAGCAGTGCCGTCCATGTTATTATGGAAACTCTATTTACCAAAAGTGAACGGGAGAAATACCACTCGGAACGGGTTAGTCAAATTTGTGAAGCCATTGCCAAAAGCATGAAGCTCGATAAAGAGATGGTCGATAAAATCCGTGTTGCTGGATTGTTGCACGATATTGGCAAAATCGGTATTGAAGAGAGCATCCTCAATAAACCCGGCAAACTCGACACCAAAGAATGGGAAATTATGAAGCTGCATTGTGCCAAAGGAGCAAAAATCTTAGGTAATACGTTGGAATTTCACGACATTGCCGACTGGGTATTAGCGCATCACGAACGCTACGACGGAAACGGCTACCCCAATAAGCGCTTGGGGCGAGAAGATCCCGATTGCGGCCCGCATCATAGCAGTTGCCGATTCCTACGATGCCATGACGCATGAGCGGCCCTACCAAAAAGCCATGACCTCGGAAGAAGCGATTGTTGAACTCCAAAATTGTGCCGGTGGTCAACTCGACCCTGTGGTTGTGCAGCTTTTTCTTGAACAAGTGTTAGTATCACACCCCTTGAAGTTTCTTTAAAACCCCACTAAAAAAATACGAGCCAAGGCTACAACAATTGTAACCTTGGCTCGTATTTTTTATTAATCTCTTTAAGCAATCTCTTTTTCAAAAACCTGTAACAGGGTTGGATAATAAGAAGCAAAGGTGGGATATTGCGAACGTTTCTGTTCGTAGTCTTGAAATGCTTCGAGCATGTGGGGAAGATAACGATATCCTCGCGCTACCTCTTTCTCTTGCCAACGTTGACGTTCGGCTTCTCCGCTACATTTTCCGGTTAGGTAGCAAGCAAGACTGCGAACGGTATGTTCATTGATGCAATCGGGCCAATCGCCGTAGCCCGGAGCAATTCCGGGAAGTTTATATGCCTGAAGTTGGCCAAAGGCCTTTTGGTAACGTTCTACCAATAAGGGGTTTGCCTCCGTTAAGGGATTTACCACCGGGTGACTGAATTCGTGAAAGGTTGTGTTCAAGCTCAATGCTCCAATGTGAAGGGGATCTTTCTTCGGTTCCGTAACATTGAACACACTGTTGAGTCTCAGCTTGCCACCGGGTTCACGAAAGTGAATCCCGAAATTACCGACCGGTAGTTTGGAGATCATGTAGGCATAACTGTCTTGCGGTTCTCCAAAGAACCCTTCCATGGTCTCAACCGCCGGATATTGTTGAACAAACGAATGAACCAGATGTAAATCCTCGTTATAATAAGTCTTTATGTTCTCAAAAAAGAGCATGTAATCGGTGCAGAGCGCAAAATCTCTCATTAGTTCCAACAGAAGATTCAGTTGTTCCATGCCACCGCTGTATTTTAGGAGGATTTCAGAAGGGGTTTCGCGCCATGCCAACTCCGGAGGTTCGCTGACCGCCAGCATGAGTTCAACCGGACGGCTGAAGAAAAAGCCGAAATCCATCATTTTGCTGAGTTGGACATAGACTGGGTGGCGTAAATGAGGTTTAAAGAATTTGGCGATTTCTTTACTATACTGACCGGCATTCAGCCGAACTAACTCTGTGCCGTAGTATTTTCGGCTTTTTTCGTTATATAAGCCAGTTGCGAGTAAACCAAACATGAGTTCCAGTTGAGGTAAAATCATTGTTTTCATAGAAGTCCTCCAATGATTAAGCAGCTTTTGCGGGTTCTAGTAAGATAAACTCTTTTACTTTAGGATGCATCATGACTATTAGAATGGAGGCACATGCTAATGTGATACCAACTCCAAACAGCAAAGATAATGAGATGAATTCACCAAGCACACCAT
>CAZAFY010000211.1:0-2694 GCA_964484445.1 uncultured Eubacteriales bacterium | reverse complement strand
GGTATAACAGCAATTGGCGGCGTGGGGTTCTACCACAATGCAGATGGGTCTCTTTTCAGGGTCAATTCCCGCCAAGAAACCAATGATTGCTCCTGCCAAGGAACCAACTCCTGCTTGTATAAAGAGATGGGTAGGCAGCTGCTCCTGAGATTGTTCCCAGGCTTCAAGGGCGAGAGTTGTATAGCCTTGCATGATCCACTGCGGCACTTTTTCATAACTGGGCCAGGCGGTATCTTGGACAACTTCCCAACCAAATTCCGTCGCTCGTTGCGCCGCTAAACGTACGGCATCGTCATAATTCATGGGCACGATTTCGGCTTGTGCCCCTAAATCTTGAATGCGTTTCAGTCGAGCTGGGCTACTCCCCTGAGGCATATACACGACACTCTTAGCGCCTAGTTGCGCTGCCGTCCAGGCGATACCATATCCGTGGTTACCATCGGTTGCGGTGACGAAAGTCATCTTCTCGGCCTGCCTACGCATAAACTCCGTTTGGAAGCGATGAAAAATCATCTCCTCCGCTGAAATTCCAAAGCGTTCTGCCAAAATACGAGCAATTGCATAACTACCGCCTAAAGCTTTGAAGGCATTTAAACCAAAGCGATAAGATTCGTCCTTGATTAATATTTTATCAACCCCCAATAGGGTAGCCAAAGCTGAAAGACTATGCAAAGGGGTAACGCTGTAAGAAGGAAACGTCTCATGAAACCTCCTGACCGATCGTGCCTCGTGAAGCGACAACCAACTTGGTGAAACACTGGCTCGCTGAAATGGTTTTTGTTCAAAATAGGATATCATTGGTGAACCTCCTGTAACGCTATTCATGAAGAATGTTCTTTATTTTTCACGTAAATTCCTTTGATTTCGCAAGCTTGGCTGGATTTTTTACGGCTCGCATGGTATTCTAGTCATTAAAGAGAAACCATGATTTAGAGGAGGAACTACAATGCATCCATTAACAGAACTAATCAAAAACGACATGAAACCAGCATTAGGTGTCACCGAGCCCGGCGCCATTGCCTACGCCACAGCTCTGGCCAGGAGTTATACCAAAGGCGAACTGAAGGCTATCCATTTGAGTTTGAATTCGGGTATGTATAAGAACGCTTTCACTTGTGGTATTCCAAATACGGATCAGATCGGCAACCTCTATGCAGCAGCTTTGGGTGCGGCAGTCAACTTACCCGATTTGGGGCTAGAAATGTTAGGAAAAGTCTGCCAAGCACACCGAATACAAGCCGATGAGTGGGTCAAAGCGGGCATTGTTAGCGCGGCCGTTGCTATGGTCAGCTCAAGAATCTATATTCAGGTCCGCGTAGAAGCCGGAGAGGACGTTTGTACGGTGACGATAAGGGATAAGCATACGCAGGTAGAAGAAATACGCTTAAACGAGGCCGTATTATGCTGGACCAAAGTCAAAGAAACAGACCCAGATGAGCATGAAGCAATTTTGGACGAAAAAGCCGGAACCGATATTCATCAGTACACGCTTAAAGAGATCATAGACTATGTAGAAACCGTGAATTTGGAAGAGATCCGCTTCATGAAAGAAGCTTACGATATGAACCTCGCGCTTTTTCAACTGGGATTGGACTCCAGCCGCACTACTTTTGCACCAGCGCTGCATCAGCAAAATGGTTGCCAAGTAATTTCTAATAACGAACGTGCCACTGCGCAATTACTTTGTAATGGGGCCATTGAAGCACGGGTGATTGGCTTAGAAAAGCCCGCGATGAGTATTGCCGGTAGCGGAGCTCATGGGATTATTTGCACCATGCCTCTTTATGCAGTTCAGCTGGTCAATGGTTATAACGAAGAACGTTTACTGAGAGCGACGGCGATTTCTTATTTGATTACCCAATATATTAAGGACTATTCGGGTCGTTTGTCCGCTTTCTGCGGTTGTGGGATTGCTTCCGGAACTGCCATGGCCTGTGCAATGGCGTGGTTAAAGGGTGCGAACCTAGAACAGATAGAAAAGGTCGTCTATAATATGGCTTCCGGGATCACCGGGATGATTTGCGATGGCGGCAATCAGGGGTGCGCCATGAAAGGAATCGTGGCAGTGGATGCGGCTTTTCGAGCAGTGGAATTTGCGATGATGGATGTTGCGGTCGATCCAAGACATGGAATTAATGGTGCAACACCTGAGGAAACCTTCCGCCTAATGGGATTGATTGCCTCACCTGGTATGGAAGCAACCGAAAAGACAATCGTGGAAATCATGGAGAAAAAGAAAATTTAACTTCACGACTTCAACTTTGGGGACAGTCCCCTTTTTTAAAGTTTTTCACAAGGGGTCAGACCCACCTCAAAAATTTCGAGGTGGGTCTGACCCCTTGTGAAATAAGTAGATAAAAAAAGCAGAACACACAAGTGAATGTGTGTTCTGCTTTTTTGTTTGCCCGGCAGTTACCTACTCTCCCAGAGGGTTGCCCCTCAAGTACCATCGGCGTGGGAAGGCTTAACGGCCGTGTTCGGGATGGGAACGGGTGGATCCCTTCCGCTATCACCACCGGACTACAAGATGAAGTTGTTATGCTTCACCCTGAAAATTGCATAGAGAGCTTTGGTTAACTTTGTTAGATTTACGTCTTGCCGTCATCATTCTTCTGCTTTGGGCTTCAACTCCACCGAATACTTCCGCACTCGTTTGGTCAAGCCCTCGACCGATTAGTATCAGTCCGCTTAAAA
>CAZAFY010000210.1:0-2702 GCA_964484445.1 uncultured Eubacteriales bacterium | reverse complement strand
ATCTTCTGGCCAGGCAAGCAAATTGCGATTCCGTTCGGCAGCCCGATTTAGACGATTAAACCAAGTAGTCCAATCCCCTTCCAAGCCCTCTGCCGGCCAAAGTGAAGCCAATTCAGCAGCAAATGTTGCATTTGGGTTCATTAAAGGGGTGCGCAATAGATTCGTTAAAGAAAAACGATGGGGTGAGGCTGCGATTTTAAGAATCATTTGAACAGCTTGAATCAAGGGCTGCTGCGTTAAGGGAGTACGTAAGACCATGCTATAGGGAATCTGTGCTTTTTCTAGCTCTTCGCGAAGAATCGGGAAATAGGGAGTCTCCGAGCGCGCCAAAATTGCCCAAGCATAGGGAGGAACTCCTTGCACGAGAGAATGTTTGACTCGCACCAAGACTTCTTGGATCTCGCGACGTAAATCAAAGGCACAGAGAACTTGTAGATCGTTTGGTTGTAATGCTTCCCATGCTACTGGAGGTGTGGTATCGATTTCACAATTGGGAATACGGGAACAAAGCCAATCAAAGAAGCGCTTTTCCAAAGGGCGACTGAAGTAAAAATGAAAAGCACGCAAACCCTTGAGGTTGTTTAATGGCTCGGGTAGGGGTTGATCTTCAGCAAGATTGAAGATCCATTGGTAGATATCGCTGAGATCATAGAGATCATTTGCTTGCTTATACAACTGATATTCGGTATACAACAGGCACAAGTCACGAAAGCGAGGAGAAGAGCCCGTTGCAACAAAATGATTCAATGTATCACAGACGACTCCATTCTCCATATATGTTTGTAGTGTGTTTTTTAAAGATATGACGATACCAGATTCTTGCTCCTCACGGAGAAGAAGCCATTGTAGACGGCCCTCGTCTTTGAGGCGTTGCAGAATACTGGTAAGGATCATTTCCTGTTCCCGAGGCAATAACGGACGCTTCCCCATGGTGAACTCCTTACCCAAAGAAGAAACCAGCTGGTCCAATGTAATAATAAAACGAGGTCTCTTTAAATACGTATATTCTGCTTGCATCTGTAAATCTGCAGTAGGATAAATCAAACCGAAATCCTGAAACAAGAAAACCACCTCTTTTCATACTCTACAATTCAACAAAAGAGGTTCTCTTCCCTTGAAAGAAGTTTCGGATTGTGTTATATTTAACGTTATGAATAGGGGTAGATCTATAATCATAAAGGGGGCGTTTTCTTTGATCAAGGCAGGATTTGACCTCGATCTCTACATTGAAAAACAGTCGAAAGAAATCAAAACCAGAATCGATAAATTCGGCGGTAAACTCTACTTGGAATTTGGTGGTAAACTTTTCGATGATTATCATGCATCCAGAGTTTTGCCGGGGTTTAAACCGGACAGCAAGTTGCGCATGTTGCAATCGATCAGCGACCAGGTTGAGATCATTATTGTCATTAAAGCAGGCGATATTGAAGACAATAAAATGCGAAGTGACTTAGGTATCACCTATGATGCCGATGTCTTACGTCTGATCGATGCGTTTCGAGGAATAGGGTTATATGTAGGCAGTGTCGTGATCAGTCAGTTTTCCGGTCAAGCTTCGGCGCGACGTTTTCGCAGACAGTTACAACGCCAAGGTGTGCCGGTTTTCTTGCATTATCCTATTGAAAATTATCCTCTTAATGTTTCTGTCATTGTCAGCGATAATGGGTTCGGCAAGAATGAATATATTGAAACCAGTCGACCTTTGGTAGTCGTTACCGCACCGGGTCCAGGTAGCGGTAAAATGGCAACCTGCTTGTCTCAGCTTTATCATGAACATAAGCGAGGTAGTGTAGCCGGGTACGCCAAATTCGAAACCTTCCCCATATGGAATTTGCCCCTAAAACATCCTGTCAACTTAGCATATGAAGCCGCTACGGTTAACCTCAATGACGTGAATATGATCGACCCCTACCATTTAGAAGCGTATGGAATCACCACTGTCAATTACAATCGTGATGTCGAAGTCTTTCCGGTTTTACGAACCATGTTTGAGCGGATCAGCGGGGAGTGTCCATATCAATCACCAACCGATATGGGAGTGAACATGGCAGGCTTCGGGATTGCCGATGATAAAGCTGTTAGCCAAGCTGCTAAAGACGAAATCGTGCGTCGTTATTATGATACCATGGGAATGCGTCGCAAAGGTTTCTGGCCGGAAGAAGCCGTTCATAAAATCGAACTGCTCATGAATCAAGCCGGGATTACAATTGAAGATCGTCCTGTCGTGCAAGCTGCTCTTAAGCGTAGCAAAGATACCCAGAATCAACCGGCGATGGCCATTCAATTAGCCAATGGCCAGATCATTACCGGTAAAACCTCAGATTTATTAGGCGCTTCCTCGGCAGCACTGCTCAACGCGGTAAAAGCGTTAGGTGAGATCAATAAGGAAGTGAAGTTAATCGAACCGGAAGTAATTTTGCCGATTCAATTGATGAAGACAGATATTATGGGTAATCAAAACCCACGCCTTCATACCGATGAAGTGCTGATTGCATTGTCGATCAGCGCGGTAAGTAGTGAGGCAGCAAAAACAGCGATGACCTGTTTGCCACAATTGCGGGGTTGCGAAGCGCATTCAACGGTTTTATTGTCACAGGTAGATGAATCAGTTTTCCGTCGGCTGGGAATCAACCTGACCTGCGAACCCAATTATGGCAGTAATAAGCTTTATCAGAAATAAAAAAGCAACCGGAAACTCTTTT
>CAZAFY010000209.1:0-2710 GCA_964484445.1 uncultured Eubacteriales bacterium | reverse complement strand
TATGGAGAAAGACTATACCGATTTTGTCAATCCTGAAGGCCTTAAAGGCAAACGCTTAGGCTTTGTCACTCAAAACTACGACCGTTTTTCACAAGAGAAACAAGATACCATGAAGCGAGTTATGGAAGAAATGAAAGCGCAAGGAGCCGAGGTTGAGGTTATTGATAACATCCCCGGATTTACCGAGTTGCGCAAGCAGGCCTGGAATGTGGGCAATGCCATGAGTTACGAATTCAAGCCTGCTTTGAATAAATATCTTTCCACAGTAGAGTCGCACTTGCCGGTTCACAATATGAACGATGTCATCTGTTATAACCAACAACATGCCGAATCGTGCCTAAAATATGGTCAAACCCAGTTTATAACGGCACAAGCTCGCAGTGGCTCACTCAGTGAAAAAGAGTATATCGAAGACCGCAAAAATGACCTTCTCTGGTCTCGTGAAATGGGGATAGACTGGGCGCTGCAGACCTATAAAGTCGATGCCTTGGTCTTCGCTGCTTCTAGTGTCGCCACCTTAGCAGCGAGAGCCGGTTATCCTTCCATTGGCGTTCCGGTGGGATACATGGCAAATGGCGAACCTTTTGGTATCTCCCTAACTGCCAAGGCCTGGCAAGAAGGCTTACTCATAGAAATCGCTTCCGGATATGAAGCGGCTACCAACTACCGCCGCGACCCGGAGTGTGCAAAATTATAAAGCAAAATCTAAACACCCACGCATCTGTTTTTCAGCAGATGCGTGGGTGTTTTTGTTATGTTTAATTTGCTTCTATGGAGTGCCGGGTATATATGTATATCCAACTCGCCCACCAGCGTAAGCTAAGCGACCGGCAAAGCCCAAATAGAAATTGGGTAAATGCAAGAGTATGTCGGTGATGCTGGCATTTTGACCAATCATGAACCCTAGCACTGCTGCTTGTTTGACGTAGTTGATGTAGGTACCCAAAGAAGCAACTGAGCTTAGTTTGGATACCGCTGTGGTAACTAAACTACTGAGAATACTAACACCGATTACCATATGATACGAGCTGTTGTTGTAAACCGCCGAGATCGAATCACCAAAACTATAACCGCTACCCGCTAAGATTTTAACTGCTTCAAACCAATCGTTGCCTAGGCCAAACACACTCATAATAATGGAACCGGTACTCAATCCCACTTTATGCGCCGCCATCATGGCTGCTGCATCTGAAACCGAGAGACCGGCTAAACGCATGGTTGCCAAAGCAATTTCCGTCACCGGCATGTCTACCTTGGCCAAAGCCAAATATTTACCGGTGATGTTTTGCATGGCCGTCAGCATTTCCCAGTGGTTGAAGTACTGGCTTTCCCATCTGCTTTGTGCCTCGGGACCATAACGAACTAAACTCTTGGCAATGTCTTCTAAGGTAATCGGGTCGTTATAAGGTAACCCAGCGACCTTACGGTCGTATGCTACTGCCAAGCTGTTATAAAAGACAATTTCGGTGGCTTGAACAGCGTTCAGTCGTAAAGATTGGTCCTTGGCGGTATTCGCTCTGCCTATGCTATTAGAGACCAGACCTACCACCATACCTGCTGCAGCCTCTCCCCCTTGCCACAAGGTAGCATAGGTTGCTTCCTCCACGCTCAAGCCAGCGCTGATCAGATCTGCTAAAACTCTATTTGATGATTGGTGATACCCAAATAAGCCCTCCGCGATGTCAAGAATAGAGTAATACGGTTTCAGATAACCCACAACAAATTTTGAGGATGAATTATTGTCATAGTAGGAAGTTGGGAAGTCTTTTGGAGCATACAGATGAACCAAATACTTGAAGAATTGTGACCAAGTAAACCCACATTTTAAAGCATAATAGGTGGTGTCTTGCACATTGTAACCCAATTTTTGTAGGATTTCTACAGCCGTATGAACTTCCATATTCAATCCATTGTTGTTCTTACCTAAATAACTCGCTAACCTAACATCGCGTTTCCCTGTGTTCGCATAGGATCGCAACCATCCGGTAATGGAGTCCCCACCCTCTTGAGGGACTGTCATGCCGATTGCCAAGAAGGCCTGCACAATTTCATAATTGGTCGTCTGCGGGAACAGAGAAACAAAATAATTCGCGAGGTTAGTACTATAGAACCGGCTCGTTAGGTCGCCCGTTAGTTCTTTCAGTTTTTGAACCAGCTCGAGTGCACTTTGAAGATTATAGACCTCTTTCAAGGTCACCAACATCTCCTCGCGTGCCACCCAATATAAGGCAACCGCCGCTTCTTCATCGGTGAAGCCGCCCATGCGCAAGTAGCGGTAAAGGACGCTTCTGTTGGTAATCCCGGAGGAACGTTCCAATTCTCTCAGGCAATATTCTGCAGACCCCCAAGGTTTACTTCTCCAAAGGCGAATCATGATCACCACAAAGTCTCCGCCATACACTTCTTGCACGGCCGTTGTCACTTCCAAATAGGAAGCAATGCCGGCTGCTTGTAAGGCCGCTAAGGCCTCTTCTTGCGAACTGACGTATAAATCCTTTAAAGTTCTTACAATATCATTCAATGAAATTCCAGCTGCATGTAAGGTAGCAATAACACTGCTCAAGGGTTTGAGGGTGCCGTTTTGGGTCAGTGTTTTCAGCTTCTCATTCAAATCTTGCTTAAACACTTTCTGGTCAAGCACTGCCATGGTAGCAACCGCTTCCGGGCTCAAGAATCCCGAATAAAATTGTTCCATGATCCCTTGTATGAC
>CAZAFY010000208.1:0-2711 GCA_964484445.1 uncultured Eubacteriales bacterium | reverse complement strand
GCATCTTGGTTCAGCTGTAATTTTTCTTTAAGAAGCGCCTGCTCAGGGTCATTCAACAATTGCCACAACAGGGCGAAACCGGCTGCCCCACTCTCTCCGGAAACAATGGATGGATCCCCCGCTAACGGATACGCTAATCTGGACATCGCTTCTTCCGCCCAATCGTCGGGAATGGAGAAAAACCAATCTCCCACATTTTGTAAAATTGGCCAAGCAATGGGATTGACTTCCCCGCATGCTAATCCGGCCATGATCGTCTGTAAATCGCCTTCGACCTTATGACATTGACCATCGGCGGCTGTGACACTGGCATAGCAACAATGGGCTGCATTAGGCTCAACAACAACCACCAACGGCCTCTTCTCCGGTTCAAGCGCAGCAAAGAAACCCATCACCGCACCAGCCAGAGAACCGACTCCTGCTTGTAGAAACAAGTGCGTGGGTAGTCGTCTATCGGTTTGCTCCCATGCCTCTACGGCCAGGGTGGTATAGCCTTGCATGATCCAGCGGGGAACTTTTTCATAACCCGACCAAGCAGTGTCTTGAACGACCTCCCAGCCAAATTCCTTTGCCCGTTCTGCTGCCAAACGGACGGCATCGTCATAATTCATCGGCACAATTTCAGCGTTCGCCCCGAGTGCTTGAATTCGTTTTAAACGAGTCGGGCTGCTCCCCTGCGGCATATAGATCACGCTTTTTGCACCCAACAGGGCTGCTGTCCATGCCACACCGTAGCCGTGATTGCCATCGGTAGCTGTGACAAACGTCATCTTTTCGGTTTGTCTGCGGATAAACTCTGTCTGTAAACGTTGAAAGGTAAGCTCCTCTAAAGAGATGCCAAAGCGTTCTGCAATGATACAGCCGATTGCATAGCTACCTCCTAAGGCTTTAAAGGCATTCAACCCAAAACGAAACGACTCATCCTTAATCATAATTTCCTGAACGCCGGTTTGGGCCGCTAAACTTTTCAACCGATGAAGTGGGGTCGTGCTATAAGAAGGCAGGGTTTCATGAAATCGCTTTGTCGCATGAGCTGCTTTTAAAGACAGCCATGAGGGCAAAACAAAGGCTTGTTGAAAAGGTTTTTGTTCATAATAATGTAGCATGCCTACACCTCCTGTAACGCTTGATATGGTGAAAGTTCTTGATGTAAAGAGAAAGTCCTTTGATTTTCCCGCGAAGACTGGATTTTTTAGGCTTGCCATGGTATTCTATGCGGTAGAAAGAAGTCTTGATAAGAGGAGGAATACTCATGCATCCATTAACAACGTTGATCCAATCCGATATGAAGCCTGCCTTCGGCGTCACGGAACCCGGTGCGATCGCTTACGCTACGGCATTGGCTAAGAGTTATACCAAAGGCGGACTGAAGGCTATCCATTTGAGCCTGAATTCAGGCATGTACAAAAATGCTTTCACCTGTGGAATTCCCAATACCGAGCAGATCGGCAATCTTTATGCGGCTGCCCTTGGAGCTGCGGTCAATCTGCCGGACTTGGGGTTGGAAATGTTGAGCAAAGTCGAAGAAGCACACCGAAAACAAGCTGAAGAGTGGGTAAAAGCAGGGTTGATCAGCGCGACCGTCGCCATGGTCAGCTCAAAAATCTATATTCAGGCCCGCGTAGAAGCCGATGAAGATGTTTGTACTGTCACGATAAGGGATAAGCATACGCAAGTAGAAGAGATACGCTTAAACGAAGCCGTGTTGTGTTGGACCAAAGTCAAAGAGGAACCTGCGGAAGAGAATAACGAATCTGTGGAAATGTATAGGGGCGCAGACGTGCACGACTATAGTTTCCAGCAGATCATTGAATATGCCGAAACAGTTGATTTGAGCGAGATTCTTTTCTTGAAAGCAGCTTATGATATGAATTTAGAACTTTTCCAATTGGGGTTAAGCTCCAGCAGAACCACCTTTGCACCCTCGTTACATCAGCAAAACGGGTGTCAAATGATTTCGAAAAACGAGCGTGCAACGGCGCAATTGCTTTGTAATGGTGCAATTGAAGCGCGAGTTATCGGTTTAGAAAAACCCGCCATGAGTATTGCCGGCAGCGGAGCCCATGGTATCATTTGCACGATGCCGCTTTATGCAGTTCAGCAAGTCAATGGGCTTAGCGAAGAAAAGTTGCTACGAGCTACGGCGATTTCATATTTGATTACCGAATATATCAAGGAATACTCCGGTAGATTATCGGCATTTTGCGGTTGTGGAGTTGCTTCCGGAACGGCAATGGCTTGCGCTATGGCGTGGTTGAAGGGAGCAACCTTAGAGCAAATTGAAAAAGTAGTCTATAATATGGCTTCCGGGATCACCGGAATGATTTGCGATGGTGGCAACCAGGGGTGTGCCATGAAAGGCATCGTGGCAGTGGATGCGGCTTTCCGCGCCGTGGATTTCGCGATGATGAATGTTGCGGTCGATCCGAGACATGGAATCAATGGGGCAACCCCGGAAGAAACCTTCCGTCAGATGGGCTTGATAGCTTCACCAGGTATGGAAGCCACCGAAAAGACAATCGTGGATATCATGGAAAACAAGAAGATATAGTTGGGGACGGTTCTCTCCTCTCCAAAATCACCAGTTCTTTGGTAATTTTCAAGCAGGGGTCTGACCCCTAGTGCGAAATAGCTATAAAAAAGCAGAACACACAAGTGAATGTGTGTTCTGCTTTTTGTTTGCCCGGCAGTTACCTACTCTCCCAGAGGGT
>CAZAFY010000207.1:0-2712 GCA_964484445.1 uncultured Eubacteriales bacterium | reverse complement strand
TAGCCGCCTTTGATACCGACCCCGCCATGCACCACACCAGTTTCGACGGGAAATACATCTTCCCCATGGATAAACTGGTCAATCTCTGCCAACGTATGAAAATTCACATTGGTATCATCACCGTTCCGGCTGCCCATGCTCAAGAAGTCTGCGATTTATTGATTGAAGGCGGCATACTGGCAATTTGGAATTTTGCCCCAGTCAATCTCAAGGTGCCCGATGATGTGTATTTACGCAATGAGAATATGGCTGCGTCTTTAGCGATGATTTCTCAATACCTAAAACAGCGGTATAAGGCAGAAGAGAATGAAGGAGTAACGCTGTGACCTTACAACAAATTCGCTTTTGCTTAGAAATTGAGCGCCAAGGTTCCATTACCCGCGCCGCCGAGCAGTTGTTTTTAAGCCAACCCAATTTGAGCCGTGCCTTACGCGACTTGGAGCAGGAGTTAGGCATCGCTCTTTTTGAACGCACTCCCTCCGGCATGATTCCTACGGCTGAAGGTAGCCGTTTCTTACGTGAAGGTGCCGAAATCGTTGCGGCCATGGACCGCCTTACCATAGGTTTTCAAGCTCCAAAAGAGTTTACCCTTTCCATGGCGACCGTGCATTGTCATAAGTTACCAGCGGCCTTGCAAAACGCTTGCGCAAGCTTAGAAAAGCAACCTTCCTACATCGATGTGCGGGTGATGAGCAATCGTGAAGTCTTGGATCGCGTCAACGAAGGCCAGGCACATGTGGGCTTGATTCGTTACCCCATTAGCCGGGGAGAAGAGATCGCAGCTCGGTTAAGAAGGATGGGATTGCAGTACCGTCGCTGGTTGGCCGTCAAACCATGCCTCAGCTTATCAAAGCCGCAGTGGGGAGAAATGGATCTGAGTGATGTCGCTAAAATCATCACTACCGGTAAGCGTATTCGGCGCCAAGAAGAAGAGGAGTGGTCCTTTTTACCGCACTTGGAAGGTCATTGGGTCGATCTCTACGGGGAAGACGCCTATACCTGGTTGCGTGCGACACCCCAATCGTATTATGTAGATTTACCTCGTTTGGCAGAAGAGATGCCTAGTAAGATCATGCAGATCCCACTAAAGGAAGCCGAAATCTCCTTGCATTGGATCATTTGGCCCACCGATAGTCCTCACGAAGCCTTGATTCGCGCCTGGGACTCCGAGTATGACCATACCTAATCCCGACCAATTCGGTAAGCGTATATCGATATTTATATATCGATATACGCTTTTGATATTAGCGAAATCTTTCACTATCACTTACAATGGAATCGATAATACAATATCGAATGAAGGAGAAACAACGATGGACCATCCAATTGCCAGCAAGTTTGACCGAGTCTGCCAGATTTTGGAGCATCATCAACGCAATCCCCACAAGTTGATCCCCATCTTACAGGAGATTCAGGCAGAATATCTTTATTTACCGGAAGAGATTATGACTTTCGTTTCCACCGCCTTAGGGCTTTCCACTTCCGCCATCTACGGGGTCGCGACCTTTTATTCGCATTTTACGTTGACACCCAAAGGTAAAAATGTAATCAAGGTCTGCGACGGCACCGCTTGTCATGTTAAAAAATCCGAAGGCTTAATCCAAGCCCTTGAAAAAGAGTTGGGGTTAACCGCCAAGAAGAGAACCACCGATGATCTACTCTTCACCTTGGAAACCGTCGCTTGCTTGGGAGCCTGTGGATTAGCACCGGCTGTGGTGATCAACGACCAGGTACATGGCTTGATGACCCCCGAATCCACCTTACAACTGATCCGTGAGATCAAAGCAAAGGAGGCAGAAGCCGTATGCAACACAGCAGTTTAGAAGAACGTAAACAGCATTACCACGACTGCATGAGTCAATACAAAGCTAAAATAGTCATCTGTGGTGGAACCGGCTGTATTGCCAACGGTGCAATGGAGATATTCCATCACTTCGAAGAAGTTATTGCCGCCAAAGGTTTAAAAGCCACGGTCGCCTTACAAAAAGAAAAAGCCGACTATATGCTTTCCAAGAGCGGTTGCCAAGGATTCTGTCAAATGGGTCCTTTGGTCACATTGTATCCGCAAGGCATTTTTTATGTGCATGTTAAAACGGATGATGTTGAAGAGATTGTTGAAAAGACATTATTACAAGGGGATTTGATCCCTCGCTTGCTGATTCACGACGATGAAACAGGTGAACCCTTGCCCGATACCGCTCATATCCCTTTCTATGCCAAGCAAGAGCGCACCACCTTGAAGCTCTGTGGCATGATCGATGCTCAAGATATTGACGAATATATCGCTCACGATGGCTATGCTATGGCACGTAAAGCGGTTTTAGAAATGACCGATCAAGATGTTTGCCAAGCAATCACTGCTTCCGGCTTGCGTGGCCGTGGGGGCGGTGGCTTCCCAACCGGGCGCAAATGGGACCTGACCCGCGTCCAAGTCAATGAAACCAAATATGTGATTTGCAACGGTGACGAGGGAGACCCAGGCGCTTTCATGGACCGATGTGTCATGGAAGGCAACCCACACAGTGTTCTAGAGGGCATGATTATTGCCGCCAAGGCCATTGGAGCAAATTGCGGATACATTTACGTGCGTGCTGAATATCCACTGGCTGTGGAACGCTTAAAACTTGCGGTTAAAGCAGCCAAAGAAGCCGGTTTCTTGGGAGAAAACATTTTCGGTAGCAAGATGCACTTCGATATGATCATCATGGAAGG
>CAZAFY010000206.1:0-2723 GCA_964484445.1 uncultured Eubacteriales bacterium | reverse complement strand
ATCTTCAAATTTGAGATCCTCCACCGTAAAGCGGTAGCGGCCGTCTTTTTTAGCATATTCTTGGGCTTCATCGCAAAAGCGGTTGTTGATTTGGGAACAGAGCCGTTTCACCAAGGCAAGGCTGGCTTGATCGGTTTGTTTAAGTGTATCGATGCTCACCTGCAATGCGGTACCATGCGAGTAGACCGGAAACACGCGGATTTCTTGCGGCTGGACCGGGGTCTCCGGTGCTTCCCCACAGAAAACTGTTCCCTCTGCTTTATAGCAACAAAACAAGCTCGGGTTTGGCTCCCCTTCGCAGAAAGCCAAGGCTTGAAAGAGGATGTCTTCCGCATCTGCCGGGGTCAGCAACGCATAAAATGGAGCAAAGGTTGCTGCTTGTGTGGCAAGGGTAAGATCTAGCCACAAAGAGCCTACTGGGTTTTCAAGAACAAAGCTTTTCATCTGTGCGAGCTGAGAAGCATCGGCTTGTTCTACCACCAAAACATCGGCTTCGTTGGTTGCTTCAAGGTAGAACTCTGCTTCCAGAGGCGGTCCTTTGATAAGCAAAACTTGCTCAAGTTGTTGCAAAAAGCACCCCAGTAGCTCCTGCGCACGAGGGGTATCGCGAAGCACGCTCAAACGAGCGGTGATCTCAAATTTAGCTGCCATCGTCTAACCCAAATACGCTTTGAGCAACAACCAGGTGTTGACCAAGGCATCTATATGCGTGCGTTCGTAGCCGTGGGTCGCTAAGACCCCGGGGCCAATACAGCTGTGTTTGACATCGTAGCCGGCGGTAATGGTAATGTCGCTGTCGGAACCATAGCCGGGTAAATACATGTCTAGAGCGTAAGCAACGCCGTTTTGTTCAGCTGCGTTTTTGAGCGCTGTTACAGTCTCATAATTATAGGGGAATCGCGCATCTTTGACGGCAATAGAGACCTTCTTTTCACTGGAATATTGGGTGGGACCCACCGGTCCAATATCTAAGGCCATGGCTTCTGTCACATCGGCTGGAATGGCATGGGCGCCGCCATGATTGATTTCTTCAAACATGGTGAAATTAGCCCAGACTTTGCGTGAAAGTGCCACCTTCTCTTCTTTGACATATTTCATATAGGTGAGCAAAATGGCAACTAAGGTTTTATCATCTAAGAAACGGCTTTTAATGTAGCCCGATTCGGTAAAGGTGAGGCGAGGTTCTAGGGAAACCGAATCTCCGCAAGCAATTCCCAAAGCAAAGACGTCTGCTGCGGTATGCACATCTTCATCTAAGAAGACAACCACGTTTTTATCGTAATCGGCCAGCGCAGTATGCACATCTACGGCGGTGGTGTGTTGGCTGGGGCTATCCTTTTGAATCACACCGGTATAGATTTTCCCGCAACGAGTGCGAATGCGAACGTTTTCGGTGAGCCCGGAGTAGGCCCGTAAGCCCCCCACATTCGCAACCACTAGATTCCCATTGGGACGAATGTATTTGACCATTAAACCGATGGTATCGGCATGCGCCATGACACAAACCCCGTTGCCCTCGCCGCCTAAATCGGCTAAGACACCGCCTTTTACGGTGTGTTTGGGTTCAAATCCAAGGTTTCGAATCTCTTGGTCCAAATAAGCTTCAATCTCATGGGTAAATCCTGCAATACTGTCAATGGCCATAAGTTGCTTCAATTGCTCTACCATATAGAGCTTATACTGTTCTTTCAAGGGTTCCACTCTCTCTTTCGTTATTTTCTCTTTCGTTATTTTCTCTTTCGTTATTCGCTTGTTCTTTACTCGGTCTTTTGTTTCCCTTCGACTTCGTTCCAGAAGTCACTCCATAGCGCTCGAACCATATCACAATACTCTCCGGTGGGGGTCTCCGCAACCGCCGCCTTGATTTCTTTAATTTGGTTCAGCACCCAAGCTTGCATGCTCTTGCTGCTTGGCATGCCTTTTGCCTGGCGCAATAATTCGGTAAAAAGCCGTTTCACCTCCTCAAAATTTCGTTGATAAGCAGCAGCGATTTGCTGCAAATCCTCGGCTTTTAAGTATCCGGGAATAATCTCCGGACGGGTGATTTTTTGTTTAACTTCAGTATAGTGTTCAAGTTCAAAGACTTGTTTTTTGATTAAACTCTCGGCTAAGGTTTCGGGCTTTTCTTTTAAGGGCTGCTGCAGAGCATCCCAGGAAATCAGCGCCAGACCGGCACGGTCTAACACATCCTTTTGCCCCAGTACCGCACTTAAGCCTAAATTCGCAGCAAATTCTTCTACGGTTTCCCAAGTGAAATCCTCGGCCTCTTCTGTGTAACCCAAAGCACGTAAGAGCAGGGTCACATATTGTTGCTCGGTCAAAACGTCGTCAGCGCCGAACCGTCCATCTTCATAACCCTTAATCCATTGTTGTTTGTTGGCAAAGGAAACATAAGGGTCTGCCCAAGGTTGGATGTCAGTAAAAGGATGGCCTTCGCTCTCGGCCAGTGCTGCCTCTTCGTTACCGGTGAGGCGAATCAGCATGACCAGCCCTTGGATCCTTGTCGGAAGAGCTTCCAAAGCAAATCCCTCATCGGTGCCTTGAAACAAATCAAGCTCCGATAACGCTACGGCAATCTCTTCCGCTGCACTGTTTTGTTTGGGCGCGGCAAAAAGGGTTCCCGCAAACAAAAAGCTGAGAAGCAAGCACCACAGAACCAGTTTACGACTCATTTTGATTCCTCCTTTGCACCAAAGTCAGGTAGCCGCGCTTTTTTCGCTATG
>CAZAFY010000205.1:0-2740 GCA_964484445.1 uncultured Eubacteriales bacterium | reverse complement strand
ACAAGAGCCCTTGCCATTACTTCAATGATCTCTTTCATCGTATTCTCCTATCCTAAGATCCTAAAGAATCTTGGCCAATTGGAAAATCGCGCGAACTCGATCGGAGCATTGAGCTCCTTTGCTCATCCACTCTTTTGCTTTTTCCTCTTCGATTTTCACGGTGACAGGATCGGTTGTCGGATCATAATACCCAATTTCCTCGATAAATCTGCCATCCCGCGGTGAACGGGAATCAGCAACTACCACGCGATAAAACGGAGCTTTCTTTGCCCCTAAACGACGTAAACGAATTTTGGTAGCCACAGCATACACCCCCTTTCTGATATTTTCAGTAAAGTTAGATTTTTTATGAAAACGCTCCGTCTCGGCTAAAATTTGATATTGCCGAAAGGATTACGCGAATTCCGATTCGATTTTCCCTTTTTGTCCATCTGGGTCATCTGTTTCATCATTTTCTTGGTTTCTTCAAAATCTTTAAGCATTTTATTGACATCTTGAACCCGAGTCCCGCTTCCGGAGGCAATTCGTTTTCTCCGGCTGGCATTCAAAATTTCAGGCTTTCTGCGTTCTTCCAAAGTCATCGATTGGATGATTGCTTCCATTCGTTTCATTCCGGATTGATCGATATCTTCTTCTTTAATATCTGGCATTCCAGGGATCATTTTCATCAATTGACTCAAAGGCCCCATTTTTTTGATTTGCTGCATATTTTTCAGGAAGTCATCTAAATCCAACTCGTTGCGTCGCATTTTGGCTTCCATGGTTTTGGCTTGTTCCAGATCGACATTTTCCTGGGCTTTTTCGATCAGGGTCAAGACATCTCCCATACCCAAGATACGTTGCGCTAACCGATCGGGGTAAAAAGGCTCTAAAGTATCGAGCTTTTCACCGGCACTGATGAATTTGATTGGTTTTCCAGTCACGGCTTTAATGGATAATGCAGCACCTCCACGGGTATCGCCGTCCATTTTGGTTAAGATAATGCCATCGATTCCAACCTGTTCACTGAAACTGGCTGCTACATTGACGGCATCTTGACCAGTCATAGCATCGACCAAGAGCAAGATCTCATGAGGTCGAACCGTTGTTTTGATTTTAACGAGTTCTTGCATCATTTCATCGTCAATATGTAAACGACCTGCAGTATCTAAAAGCACGGTATCACGCCCCTGCGATAACGCAACTGCGATTCCCTGCTTGGCAATTTCCACCGGATCAGCTTGGCCCATATCAAATACCGGAATACCTAATTGGCGACCAACAACATGTAATTGCTCAATGGCGGCGGGACGATATACATCGCAAGCAACCAATAAGGGTTTTTTGCCGCTTTTTCGTAAATAGTTGGCTAATTTACCGGTCGCGGTTGTTTTTCCGGCTCCCTGTAAACCAACTAACATAATGATTGTCGGAATTTTTGAAGAAACCATTAGTTTGGATTGGGTCCCACCGATCATCTCAACTAATTCATCATAGACGATTTTGACGACCTGTTGACCCGGAGTCAAGGATTCTAATATATCGTTACCAAGTGCTTTTTCTTTGATCTTGTTGATAAAGTCTCTGGCTACTTTAAAATTGACATCCGCTTCCAAAAGAGCCACTCGAACATCTCGTAAAGCTTCGCTGATGTCATTTTCGGTAAGCCGACCTTTGCCTCGTAACTGTTTAAGGGTCTTCTGAAGTTTTTCTGATAAACTTTCAAACAAATAGTTCACCCCCGTTGGCTAAATTTGACGAAGTTTCTGCATGATTTGAGTGATTTCAGCCAAGACCGTTGGAGGTAAAAAACCCGATAAACGTTGCAGTTTCTCAGAGAGTTGATCGAGAACTTGCAGCTGGTCTTGATTTCGTTGGAATAGTTTTAAAGAATTTTCTGTTTGCTCCATAATATTGACTAAGCGATGTAGTTGATCATGGACGGCTTGACGGGAAATGGAAAAAGTATCGGCGATCTCGGTTAAACTATAGTCATCACGATAATAGAGAACCAGCATTTCCTGTTGCCGAGCGGTAAAGAGCGGAAGATAAAAGTCTAAAAGACGATTGATCCGTTCTGTTTTAGCTAACATATCTTCCATGGAGGCACCCTCTTTACGTCAACGTTTTACCTTGACATAGTAGCATAAGATGATTTTCTTGTCAACTACTTTTGTTGACAAACCCCAAAAAAGAGCACCCGATCAAACGGATGCTCTTAAGGCAGCTATAGCTGCTCTATAATCTGATTTTCCAAATACAGCGGAGCCTGAAACCAAGACATCGGCTCCGGCTCGCACCAGAGCTCCTGCGTTGACCTCTGTGACTCCCCCATCGACTTCAATAAGGTTGGTAGCTCCTTTTCGAGCCATCATTTCTTTTAAATCGCTGATCTTTCCTAACACAGAAGAGATGAATTTTTGTCCCCCGTATCCTGGATTCACCGACATCAACATCACAATATCTAAATCGTTGAGAATATATTCAAGAACGCTTAACGGTGTATGTGGATTTAAGGCAACACCTGCTTTGATACCCATTTCTTTGATCACAGCAATGGAACGATGCAAATGAACCGTAGATTCTTCGTGAATCACCAAAGTATCGGCTCCGGCATCTGCAAAATCTTTCAAATATCGTTCCGGCTCGGTGATCATCAAATGCACATCTAAAGGTTTGCTGACTTTTCCCTTTAAGGCTCTCAGAACTGGGAAACCAATCGAAATGTTTGGAACATAAACGCCATCCATAACATCTACAT
>CAZAFY010000204.1:0-2759 GCA_964484445.1 uncultured Eubacteriales bacterium | reverse complement strand
GTTAACAGGCGTTGCATTACCCCCCACGGTCGATGACATTCGTTCCGCATTGGAACAGCATTCCGACATTGCCTTGGTTATTTTAACCGCGCCCAGTTTTCACGGTTTATCCGGACACTTAGAAGAACAAATCAAGCTTGTTCATAGTTTTGATTTACCAGTCATGGTAGATGAAGCTCACGGCGTTCACACGCACTTCTCAACTCTTTTACCGAAGGATGCTCTTCAATCCGGAGCGGATGCAGTCATTCAAAGCACCCACAAAACTTTGAGCGGATTCACCCAATGTTCTTGGATGCATATTCAAGGAACCCGCGTCTCCCCAGCTCGGATCCAAGCCGCTTTGCGTATACTGCAAACAACAAGTCCTTCCTATATTCTGCTACTAAGTTTAGAAGGAGCTATGGCCCAAATGGCAATGGATGGCCCCGATAAACTGACGCGTTCCTTAGAGCTGACCGCAATTATGAAGGAAAGATTAAACCATGATACTCCACTGAAGTTTTTGGAATTGGATGAGTTACCACTACAACATGTTGCAGGCCAAGACATCGGTAAGCTATATCTCAGGACAGCACCGTTCGGATTGTCCGGTTTCCAAGCAGCCAATCTCTTGAGACTTCATGGTTTAGAGCCCGAATTGGCAGACAGCGGCGGTGTTCTACTGATGCTGACTCTTGCAGACGAAGAAGAACACTTCGACGCAATCGAAGCTAGTTTACGTGCCTTCGCGAAAACCCTCGACACAACTGCTGATCCCTTCCCACTTCTGACAGAAGCACCCTGGGCAGCGCTTCAACCCAATATTGCTTTGACTCCAAGAGAAGCTTGGTTTGCTGAAAAAGAGCTTGTTGCTTTCAATCAATCGGTTGGACGAATCAGTGGTGAAACGGTTACTGTTTATCCTCCGGGTGTTCCTGTTTTGTTACCGGGTGAGATTATCGAAGTGGAAATTCTCGAATACTTGATGCAAGTCCGAAAGTTTGGCGGTAATATTGTCTGTGACAATCATTCCTTACAGACCCTCACTGTAATCAAGCAATAGAAAAGAGTCGCAGCGGCAATCTAAAGCCACTGCGACTCTTTCAACAAACTTTTTTTATCTACGGCGATTTCTGCTGAGCAATAGCAAACGCAGTAATTGCATCACTGCCATAAATGATGCCGCCACATATGTCAGCGCTGCTGCGTTCAAAACATCTTGAACACCGGAGAGTTCATCCTGAGAAACATACCCTCCTTGTGTCAGCATTTTTTTTGCTCTCGATGAAGCATTATATTCTACCGGTAAGGTAATGATTTGAAACAAGACCGCAAACGCAAACAATACAATACCAACATTGATCAAAACGTCAAAACTCAAGATCAAGCCGGCAATAAATAATGGGAATGCTAACGAAGACCCAAAATTGGCCAAAGGAAATACGGCGGTACGAAAAGCCAGGAATGCGTAAGCTTCTTTGTGTTGAATTGCGTGACCCGTTTCATGTGCAGCTACACTAAGGGCTGCAATACTCGTCCCTTGAAAAATTTCCGGGGATAAACGTACTGTTCTTTTCAAGGGGTCATAATGATCTCCCATATTTCCACCGGTTATTTCTACAGGGACTTGGGCTAATTGATGCTGGTCTAAGAGTGCTCTGGCAACTTGAGCTCCGGTGATACCGGCAGAAGCTCGTATCGTTTTCCAATGAGTTAAAGCAGTGCTCACCTTTGCTTGAGCCCACATAGCAATAATCATAGCAGGAATTAAGAGCAAATATGTTGAATCATACCAAAACATGTTATCACCTCTATTGATTTGTTGCTTTATTATAGCACAATTTTACATTATGTATGTGACCAACTCACATCAAAATCTTAAAGATTGATGAATCTTTCGTAAAGGAGCTTATTATGATACCCACTGGCACCATCATTAGAATCGAAGGGCCTTATGCATGCGTCCGTTTAGTACGACAATCTGCTTGTCAAAGCTGTCGAGCTTGCTCTTTGGGGCAAAGTGAGAATAAAGAAATCGAGATTCAGGCAGCCAATGAAGCCAATGCGCAAATCGGGGACTTGGTAGAACTGGATTTGAAAGGGGAAACCGGACTTCAAGCGGCACTTGTTACTTACACGGTACCTCTCTTGACCCTATTCTTAGGTTATATCCTCTTAGAAAGAGCTACTAGTTTCCTCCCCTTTGAAACGTCTCAAGCTATTGCTGCGGTCGGCTGCATTGTGCTAGCTTTTCTTACATTTTTGCTTCTTCGCCTACTCGAGCCAAAATTGAAACGGCAAGGAGCTTTTATTCCTACGATCCGTACCATACTATAACACCCCAGAATTTTTCTAAAAAGGATTTACCGATACGGTAAATCCTTTTTTTCATTCCTCAGTTGCAACAATCATTAAATCTTCAATAAGGGCTTGAGCAATTTCCCAATTTTCCAACTTACATCCACTCGCTAAACGATGGCCTCCACCCCCATATTTATGGGCAAGCGTATTTATGGTTGGCTGGGAAGAGCGAAGTTCAACATGAATTTTGTTTTCAACAATATTTTCAATCAATAAAGCCCAGACCCTAACACCAGAAATCCCCATCATGGAATTGACCTTCCCACGCACCTCTCCGAAAATCCAACCTTTCTCCTCCAAAAGACTTTGAGTGATTTTAATGTATGCTAATTGAGGAATCGGTCTTTCGTATTGTAGCTTAATAAAACCATCGATACGAACTTCACTTTCAGAATAACGATAGACATCATTTGTAA
>CAZAFY010000203.1:0-2762 GCA_964484445.1 uncultured Eubacteriales bacterium | reverse complement strand
CCCCGAGGGCCGCTAATCAACATTTTCTTCACCTCTTAAAATATTCTTCATAGTCTCAAATTTTCTTTCAGCTGTATTGGCCGCTCCACGCTTTAAATAGACGAACAAATCTTTAGGATTCGCAATTCTGAAAATACGATTCCCCTGAGATTCTGACCGTATAAACTTGGAAGCTGCACCTACGCCGAACCCTACGATATTCATACGCTCTGCGATCATCATGGTATTATACCGGCTTGCAAACCCTGGCTTGCTGTAACCCACATTTTCTGCTCCGGCCATAATGTCACGTTGCCGATATAAGTAATAGGGCTGATACCCCGCAATCTCTAGCAAAGATCGCGACTGGTTGATCATTTGCTCTGCTATGTGATGGTCTAAGGAAGCCAACCCTTTCTCATCTTGCTTTAACGCTGAAGCACGTTTGATTGCCAAAGCATGTACTGTTATGTTTTCGGGAGAAAGCTCAATGGCACGCAAGAGAGAAGTTGTGAATTCTTCAACACTTTCACCGGGTAAGCCGGCAATAAAATCCATGTTGATCCAAGAAAACCCCATTTTGCGCGCTAAATCCATTGCTTGCAATACTTGCTGGCTGGTATGCCTTCGACCGATCCGTTTTAAAACCTCGTCATTCATGGTCTGAGGATTAATGCAAATTCGATCGACTCTCCCTTGAACCGCTTGTAAGACCCCCGAAGTCATCCTTTCAGGACGACCACCCTCAAACGTTACTTCTTCTAAGGTTGGAAAGTATTGATGTACCTTCTGTAACAGATGATCGAGTTGTTCCGGAGTTAAGCAAGCCGGTGTTCCCCCTCCAAGGTAAAGGCAAGTTACCTTCTTGTGCAATTGGGGAAACTCCGTAAGAGTTATTTTGATCTCTTCCAGTAGAGTCTGATAAAAGGGCTCGAGCAGATCTTTAACCTGTGCCATGGGGTGCGAGGGAAAAGAGCAGTAGGCACACTTACTGGGACAAAAGGGAATTCCAATGTAAACTCCCCAATCCGGCTCAATGCTTTCTGTTGCGTGAAAACAAGCACGTTCCCGGTGGCAGACCTCTAACAACAACTTGATTTTCTCGGTAGAGACCCGATACTTTTGTTGCAAATACAGCGCAACGAACTCATCCTTCTGACCTTGGTCCCATAAGTTGTGAACGATCTTCCCAGGACGAATCCCTTTCAGAAGGCCCCAGGGCATTACGTTTTCTGTAAAGCTAATGCTTTTTTGATCCATGGATTCGTAGCCCTTTCTCGGCCGAGGTCACTTCCCTCTTGATGACCAGGCCAAATCTTGGTGGTATCCGGAAGTTTCATGATTTTCTCTGCGATGGATTGTAACAATTGCTGCATGTTTCCGCCAACCAAATCACAGCGACCAACCGTTCCTGCGAATAATGTATCTCCTGTAAAAAGATGATCTGCCAATAAATAACAGACACCTCCAGGGGTGTGACCGGGTGTGTGAAGTACTATGATTTCATCAGAACCGAAAGCAAGTCTCTGACCATGATTCAAAGGTAGAGCATTATCAACAGATTGAAATGTTGAAGCAAAATAACCTGCCAAATTGAGTGAAGTCTCAAACAAGGCCGGCATATCTTGCTGATGGATATAAAGACGAGCACCTGTTGCTTTGATGATTTCTGCATTGGCCGCAATATGATCGAAATGACCATGTGTATTTAAAATCATTTTCAGATCAAGTTCTTGATTTTGGATCTCATTCAAGATTTTTTTTGCATCCCCTCCGGCATCCACTAAAAAAGCTTGCTTTTCTTGATTCGAAACCAAATAGGCGTTCGAAGACATCGGTCCTACTTTTAATCGCTGTATCGTATACGTCATCTTTAAAATCCTTTTTTACTGTCAAGCAAGATGGTCACCGGACCATCATTGCAGAGGTGAACTTGCATGTGTGCCTGAAACGTACCGGTTTCAACCTTTAATCCGTTTTCACGCAATCTTGCGGCTACTTTGAGATAAAACGATTCTCCTAATTCAGGAGGTGCAGCCTCACTGAAACCGGGTCGTCTCCCCTTCCGGGCATCGCCATATAAAGTGAATTGGGATACCAGCAGAACTGAGCCTGCAATATCCAACAAGGACCGATTCATTTTCCCTTGATCATCATGGAAAATACGTAAATTCGAAATCTTATCGGCAATGTACTGGCAATCCTCCTCGTTGTCTTCACGACCCACTCCTAAAAAGACTAAAGTTCCCTCGTCGATCTGACCGACTATTTGATTGTCAACTTCTACCCTAGCAGAAAGAACTCGTTGTATTACGGCACGCATTATGATCTCCTTATACCTTTTTATGAGTTATGTGTTCTACATGATATACATCACGAACTTTACGTAACTTTTCGATCGTGTTCTCCATGTGTTCTTTATCCTTAACTTCAATATGTAAATCTACCATCGCCAAACCGCTTTTGTTTGTACGTGCTTTGACCTGTATCAACGATGTTTTGCTTTCTGTAATCGAGAGCAACAACTGCTGTAATAAGCCCGAGTAATCTAAAGCGGTCACAGTCAAGGCTACCACAAAAGGTCCCACATTTTTATCTCCCCATTTAGCGGGAAGAAGTCTCCCCGGTTCCTGAACCATCACGATATTTGTGCAATCCCTATGGTGGATCGAAACACCGCGACCTCTTGTAACGTAACCAATGATTGGATCCCCGGGGATCGGATTACAGCAACGTGCGAGTTTAACGGCTATGTTGTCGATATCATCGATGATGATTCCGGC
>CAZAFY010000202.1:0-2763 GCA_964484445.1 uncultured Eubacteriales bacterium | reverse complement strand
GATATGAGTGCCCGTGATGAGATCCTTTCGCGAGGGGAATACCTGAATGCCAAAATCATGGCAGAATATTTGGAGTATGAGTTTATCGATGCCAAGGATTTGATTTTTTTCGAGGAGCAAGGCGGACTTGACAAACATAAAACCTACGATGCCATTCAAGAGAAATTGGGTCAGGTGAGCAGAGCGGTGGTGCCCGGGTTTTATGGAACAGATCACCAAGGGCTCATTAAAACGTTTGAGCGGGGAGGTTCCGATATTACCGGTTCAATCATCGCGAGCGCTTTACGGAGCGAGGTTTATGAAAATTGGACCGATGTAGACGGGGTGATGACGGCAGACCCTGCTAAAAATAAAGATGCATTAAAAATAGAAAGCATGACCTATGAGGAATTGATGATGCTAGCCAGGGGAGGCGCGCAAGTGTATCATCCCGATGCCATTTCTCCGCTGATGGAAGTGGGGATCCCCATTATTATCAAGAACACCAATAATCCCAATGCAGATGGCACGTTGGTGTCACATGCTAAGAAGATCGGAGGTTGAAACGTGAAAAAGAAGCGCTTAGCAGTCATGGGAGCGACCGGATTGGTCGGTCAGGCCATGATCCAAGTTTTACAGGAATACAGAATCCCGTATCAATCGCTGCGCTTATTTGCTTCTGCGCAGTCGGCGGGGCAGTTGATTGCGGTGGGAGAAGAGAAAATCGCAGTTGAGGAATTGAGTGAAGAGGTGTTCGATGGCAGCTTGGATTACGCCTTGTTTGCCTTAGAAGCCAACTTCGCTCTTCAATATGCTCCGCTTGCAGCCTCGAAGGGTTGCACTGTAATCGATAACTCGCGAGCTTTTCGCATGGACCCCAACATTCCATTGGTGGTGCCGGAAGTCAATTTGCATACACTAAAAGGGTATAGTGGTATTATTGCGAATCCTAATTGTTCTACCATCCAGAGCGTAGTTGCCTTGGCGCCTTTGCGTAAATTTGGCTTAAAACGGGTTGCTTATAGTACGTATCAGGCGGTTTCGGGGTCTGGAAGAGCAGGGTTAGAGGATTTGGAACGAGGATTAGTGGGGGAGAAGCCGACCTTTTATCCGCATCCCATTGCTTTCAATGTTTTGCCCCATATCGACTCCTTCTTGGAAGACGGGTTTACCAAAGAAGAAAGAAAAATGATGGATGAGACGCGCAAGATCTTGGAACTGCCAGACTTGAAAGTGACAGCGACTGCAGTGCGAGTTCCGGTGCGTTATGGGCATTGTGTGGAAATCAATGTGAGTTTTGAGCAGCCATTTCACATAGAGGAGATCCGGGAGATTTTTGCCGCCGACCCAAATATTGTGCTCATGGATGATACGGAAAAAGGTGTTTACCCTACACCGTTAGATGCAGCTGGGCAGGACAAGGTTTATGTGGGTCGCATTCGTCGAGATCACTCTCAAGAAAACGGACTCCACATGTGGTGTGTAGCCGACAATGTGCGAAAAGGCGCCGCCTCCAATGCCGTACAAATTTTACAAAGCTTACTGCAATAAAAAAGAAGTAGCTTCGAAGGGTCGCGAATTACATTCCTCCGGTCGTTTAACACTTCGTTTGAGACTCCCTACGAAAAGAATTCGCTCCAACCAAAAAGAATCAGCATCGTAATCACGATGCTGATTCTTTTGTAATATATGCCTGTCATTAATAAAACACCTATGAGAAGTACCCAGATTGAGCGGCGCATTTTTAAGCCGCTATCTTGCTAAGAAATCTTTGAGCCGCCAGTAGAGCAGAGCCGATAACACAGTTACCACAATACCTTTGGTAATATTAAAAGCGATCACGGCCGGCAAGAAAGCAATCAGCGCTTCCATGGGCATGAACAACGTATACATAGGGAAGATCACATAGAGGTTGATAAAATAGGCTGCCACTGTCATAATTCCTGTGCCGATTGCACCGGTGAAGAGCAGATTGAGGCTATCCTTTTTGACCAGTTTGATTTTAGAAGAAAGCGAAATGGAGAGAACTAGAATGCTGCCATAGAGGAAGTTAGCCAATTGACCAATACCAGCGCTGTCGGTAAACAAAAGGTGGACCAGGTTTTTAATCAGGACAACCATGACGCCACTGAAGGGGCCAAAAGCTAAGCCTGCCACTGCGGCGGGGACATCGGCTAAGTCTAATTTTAAGAAGGGCGTGCCAAACAGAGGGGGCGTTTCCAAATACATTAACACTAATGACAATGCGGCTAAAAGCGCCGTGCGCACCATCCATTTTATGGAACCGTTTTTCATCGTTTCATCCTCTTTCTCATGAAAAAATCGCTACCTGAACAATGCTCAGGCAGCGATGTTAGATCAAAGCGAAGAAGAAGAATCCTCCACCCCCTTTTATGAAGAGAATGGTAGGTCTACTCTGACTTTGCCTTCTTTCATCCGGACTATACCGTCGGTACCGGAATTTAACCGGTTCAACAGAAGAAACTTCTGCTCGCGGACTTGTGGAGACGAAAGCTCCCTTGACCGCCGGTGGGGAATCACACCCCGCCCTGAAGACATTGTAATTGATTGCAGAAACATCATACAATAGGTTGCCCTATTCGTCAAGTTTTTTTTGAGGTTTGGGGACGGTTCTCTCCCTTCTTTCAACCACAGGGACAGTTCTTTCAGAACCGTCCCCAAGTGGTTTACCCAAGTGGTTTCAGGGAGAGAACCGTCCCCAAGACTTTCCCAAGACTGTTAGCGGTTGAGGAAGTTGTAGTAGACCATAGCAGCCATCGCACG
>CAZAFY010000201.1:0-2787 GCA_964484445.1 uncultured Eubacteriales bacterium | reverse complement strand
TTCCAACACTAACGCACCAGCACCATCACCGAATATGACCGCAGTGTTGCGATCATTCCAGTCGACAATGCGGCTATTGCGTTCTGTGCCAATGACAAGAATTTTCTTGTAGCCACGAGCAAAAAAGCCGGCAGCTGTTTCCAATAAAAAAAGAAAAGCAGAACATGCAGCATTCAAATCGAATGCTACGCAGTTCACACCTAATTTTTCTTGAACTTCACAAGAAATGGATGGTGAGATGCGCTCTCCACTTATGGTGGCAGCAAGGATCAGGTCAATGTCTTCTTTGTTGCAATTGCTGTTTTCTAGGGCAGCAACCGCTGCATGATAAGCCATGTCGGCAGCTGTTTCTTTGGTGCTGATATGGCGGGTCACAACACCCACTCGTTGTTGGATCCATTCATCGGAAGTCTCTAAAAATTGAGAGAGGTCATGATTTGTGACCACTTTTGCAGGCACATACATGCCGGTTCCCAATACAGAAAAGCTCAATCCAATCACTCCTTTGTTTTGTGCCTTCAAAGGTTTAGTGACCGTTAGTGGGCAAAGGTTACAAAGAGAAAGAAAGGATTCTGGGGTATTTTAAAACAAATGAGTCAAGAGCAGGGGTTGAACTTCAGAGAAGGACTCCGCATCCTGCAAAGAGAAAATCAAGGAAGTATTACCACAAATTCGAGTAGAATCTATTTCCGGTGCAGGGCATTGTCCCATGGAGACGCATCCATTGGAGTTTGAGGAGATCCTTCTGCAGTATTTGAGTAAATAGAAAAGAAGCCGCTTCAAGTGAACCAACACTCGGAAGTGGCTTCTCTGCCGGGAATCCCTTTTTCTCCTAATGCATTTCGAATTTTTTCAAATTCTGTAGCCCATTCTGGATCATAGGGAAGCACATGTACAGGATTTGGTTTCAGCATTACGTATCCTCCTTCAATGTAAAAAACACCGACTGATGGTTATCAATCGGTGGATTTTGGTGGCGGAGAGAAAGGGATTCGAACCCTTGAACGGTTTAACCCGTTACACGATTTCCAGTCGTGCGCCTTCGACCAGACTCAGCCATCTCTCCAAATATGAAGTTCAACTAGAACATAGGCATTATACCAAAAGCAGGGGTGAAAATCAAGTAGAATCCTGAAGAGTATTTGGCGGAGAGAGCGAGATTTGAACTCGCGAGGCGCTTCAGACGCCTACTCGCTTTCGAGGCGAGCGCAATCGGCCACTCTGCCATCTCTCCGCTTTTCACGTAGCTCTTGAAAAAAACAGGATATCAAAGAAGAACATTCTTCGGCCAAGACGCCGGTTGTGATTTCCACTTGATGGTTCATTCTGGGGTCTTGTAAAAGATTATAAAGACTGCCTGCACACCCGGTTTTGGGATCGTATACTCCAAAAACAACACGATCGATACGGGCTTGGACAATCGCCCCCGCACACATAGCACAAGGTTCTAAAGTGACATAGAGGGTACAATTTGGTAAGCGCCAACCCCCTAGAGTTTCGGCGGCATCACGGATTGCAATCATCTCCGCATGAGCGGTGGGATCACGCCAAGTTTCACGTCGGTTAAATCCACGACCAACAATGCGATTTCCCTGAACAATGACTGCTCCAATGGGTACTTCACCCATACGAGCAGCGGTGGCTGCTTGTTGCAAAGCTAACCTCATGTAAAGTTCGTCTTCCAAAAAACATCCCCACCTTTGCAGCTCATAGAAATCGAGTTGGAGGATGGCGCCCCCGAAAGGAATCGAACCTCCGACGCAGGGCTTAGGAAGCCCTCGCTCTATCCACTGAGCTACGGGGGCATAAAAATGGCGCGCCCGGCAGGAGTCGAACCTGCGACCTCCAGATTCGAAGTCTGTCACTCTATCCAGCTGAGCTACGGGCGCATCAACGGAATTTACAATATCATATTCCGCCTGCCAATGTCAAGGGGTGCCATCCAAACCTACATAATAATTAGAAGTATTTTTTATTCGACGCTGGTATCAACAACTTCTGCTTCAGGAGCGTGGTTGAAAACGGATTCAATGCCATTAATGCAGCTGACTTTAGCTTTGTAACCCTCACTGGTAGCGATGATTTCACCGTTGCGGGCTTTGAGGCGGAAACGGAATTCACCGGCTTTGTCTTTATACATTTCAAATTTCGGGTGGGTTTTTGTTTCCACGGGATCCACGGTTTGATCTTCGGTTTTTGCTAAAGCAGCGTTTTTCTTAACGCTCTCAATTCCGTTGACGCAACTCACTTTTGTCTTGTAATTTTCACTGGTTGCAATGACTTGACCATTGGAAGCAACAAGATTGAAGCGAAATGCGCCGCTGGGGGTGGTTTTAATGATAAATTTGCCTTTAGCCATGGGGTTTCCCTCCTTTGTAATGTTGCATTAAATGCACCTTCATTATATAGCGAAAGACACTAAAAAACAAGGGTAAAGTGTCAAAAAAAAGCAGAAAACAACGTGGAAAAAAGTTCCTGCCCTCAGAATAACTTTTATGTAACGATTTACTATGTTAAGATGGTGTTAAAATCAAACCGTACCCTTGTTCATTCTTTTGTAACATGGTATACTGTTTCGGTATGAAAGTGATGTCCAACATCATAGAAGGAGCGAAGAAAATGCGCAGGTTTTACCAGAAACTCAGCCCGACTCAATTCGTGGTTTTGAGCTTCGCTTTGGTGATCAGCATGGGTGTTTTGCTGTTGACCTTACCTATTTCGAATCAGCAAAGAATCTTCACACCTCTTGTAGATGTCGTATTTACGGCTACCTCGGCTGTTTGTGTG
>CAZAFY010000200.1:0-2804 GCA_964484445.1 uncultured Eubacteriales bacterium | reverse complement strand
GGTATAGGGAAAATAAACGCCTACAATTTGTGTATATGACATTAAGCCGGAGAAAATGATGGGTTTTGCTGCTGAAGTTAATGGTAAAATAGCAAATTGCTCTGAAAACAAACCGGTTTGATACCACTCCGGTGCTTTTTGGAGATAATACAATACCGGTCCTGAGAGCTCCATACTTCCATTGGGGGATTCTTTCATCTCTTGACGAAGCACATTGGTTTCTTGAATCAGTTCCAGTAAAATGCTTTGTAAAACCTCGGGCTCGGTTTCTTCTACGGGGAGATTTAATTGTTCCGATAAAGGTAAACGATAGTAATTCAGTCCCCAGAACAGCTGAAAGGCAAGAATCAGCAAAGATATCGACCAAAAAAAAGTGCCACTTGTTGAAATGAGAATATCTCTAACGGAGCTTGTTTCTTTGGTTAATCGCCGAATTTGAAGGATGCGCCGAAAAAGCCATTGAGCGGCAAAAAGTACGCCAAAGATCAGGCTGAGTTCAGCTAAAGAAAACGGCAGATAACGATGCAAGAATTCTAATCCCATTGCGATTACAGGATAAATCTTGCGACTATAAACGTACTCCGTCCAAAGGGGATTGCTTTTCGCATATTGAACCAAGACAAGAGCACTGAGAAATGTGAATAGAGCTGCAATCCAGGTGCGGTATTTTTTCAAGCCTAACCATCCTTTCTCGGGAATAACCCGATGCGGGTCGTTGTTATAGATTCTTTTTCTTGTATCGGGGTTCCTTCCTTTGAGGTAAGATGAATAAAATCTGGATCATGGGAAACGAAAGGTGGCAAAGATTGCCTAACTATGGTAAAATAAAATGATTCGATCAGAAAGAGGTACGATACCATGAATCGTGAATGGAAACGGCTGATTTTGGCCGTATGTTGTTTGATCATCTTGACCGCGGTAGGGATGTTGTTACCAGACCCACCGGTAGCTGCCGAAATTCCACCGGTATCGGAAGATCCCATTGTTGAGCCGGATCCACTACCAAATCCTACACCCGATCCTTTGCCCAACCCCACCCCCGATCCACTCCCGGAAGAGCCAGATGATCCTGAGGGTTCGAATACAGACTGGAACATGATTTTAGTCAACAAGCAAAATCCAATCTCACTGTCCTTTGAACCTGAAAGCTTAGCCAGTGTCGATGGAACCTATGAGTTAGATGCCCGTGTTGTGCCTTTCATCCAGGAGATGATCCAAGCAGCCGGTGCCGATGGCATTCAGCTGAGACTGGTTTCGGCGTATCGAGGTGCCGACTTGCAACAATACTTATATCAACAGGAAATCCAAACCTATCTGGCCATGGGATACTCGCAAGTACAAGCGACTGAAGAAGCCGGTCGTTGGGTGGCTATCCCCGGTACCAGTGAGCATCAAACAGGATTAGCCGCGGATATTGTGTCCTACGACTGGTTAGTAGCTGGGAAAGGCTTGACTGCCGATTTTGCCGAGGACCCGGCGGCCATTTGGTTAAAAGAGCATGCACATGAATATGGTTTCATTTTGAGATATCCCAAAGATAAAACTGAGGTTACTGGGATTGGCTTTGAACCATGGCATTTTCGATTCGTAGGGGTTGAAGTGGCGACTGTAATCATGGAAGAGGAAATTTGTTTGGAAGAGTATTTTGAGCTTTATCCATAATAAGTAGGAGGGATCGATATGCTACTGATTCGTCGTGATCACATGGAAGAACACATGACCATGGATGAAATGATTTTAGCCATGGAAGAGGCGTTCCAAATTCAAGAATCCGGTGCTTATGAAATGCCAGAACGAATGCATCACACTTTTGGAGACAATGTAGCACTAATCATGCCTTGCTTTATGGAAAAAGAATATTCGGTCAAATTATTGTCGACCTGTCCCGGCAATTCAGAAAAGAATCTCCCTACGACTCTGGCAACAGTTTTGCTGCACGATGCGGAAAGTGGAGAGCTCAAAGCGATTCTCAATGGCGCGGCAGTAACCGGTATGCGAACCGGTGCCCTGGGAGGATTGTCATGTAAGTACTTATCGAAACCAAGTAGCCGGACACTGGCGGTGATTGGGGCAGGGGCACAAGGGTTTTATCAGACCTTAGCCATTACCGCAATCCGCGATATTGAAGAGGTTTTTGTCTACGATGCCAATCCCATCACTGCGGAACTTTATAAAAGCAGAATTTTGAACAAAAAAACCAATCTTCAAGTTGTAATTTGCCCCAATGCGGAAGTTGCAGCTCGAGCGGCCGATATTATCGTGACCTGTACTACTTCAGCTCAACCGGTTCTTTCCAATGATCCTTCGCTATTTGAAGGCAAGCATATTGTTGCTATTGGGACCTATCAGCCGGAACGAAGGGAATTACCGCCGGTTGCCATGGCAAATGCGCAACAGGTTTTTGTCGATACCTTATATGCAACGGAAGAGAGTGGAGACCTGGTCATCCCTTTAGAACAAGGATGGTTACAGCCTGACAAAGTTACTGCTTTTTCGCAATGGATGGTCGAAAAACCGCGACTTCAGCAGTTGCAGCAAGAGCAAACGGTCTTTAAATCGGTTGGTATTGCCCTCTTTGATCTGATCGCAGCACGAACGATCCTACGGAAACTTGAACAGCTGGATGTAGTGTCCCCATTAGAGTTCTAATCATCTTGTTAAATATTGATGAATTTCAAAGAGATTGACTTGCAATTTATTCGCATACCTGTTATCATAGATATGACGGAACTCCTCAAAGAACTCGTTCGTTCTATGGAGAACTGTCAGGCAGATATTGAATCTGTCAAAAAATAACAATAGTA
>CAZAFY010000199.1:1671-2805 GCA_964484445.1 uncultured Eubacteriales bacterium | reverse complement strand
CTCGAAAAAAATCAAATCCTTGGCATCGATAAACTCATACTCCAAATATTCTGCTAAAATCATGGCATTGAGGTATTCTCCCCGTGAAAGGATCTCATCGCGGGCACTCCTATCTAAGAGATCCGCTACGACATCGTCAATGGTCTGTTTGATTTTAAAATCCAAAAACAAGTCGGCGGCAATCTCATGGAATCGATTTGCCGTAATCTGCAAGACCTGATCCCGCTGCAACGAAAAAACTTCAATCTCTTCTTCGGTAATGTCGTCTCGATTCAGTTCTTTTTGCAGGTTGTAGAACTCCACCAATAAGTCGGTCACCTTATTATCTTCTTCAAAACGCTTTCCCGGCGCTGAAACTACAATAATATTGCGATCATCGCTCGAAAAAACGATATCGCGCACCTTCGTAAATTGCTTACCAGAAGCCAGGGAACTACCACCAAACTTGGCTACTTTTTTTCGCGCCAAAAGGTTCAGATCATACGGGGTTTCTTGGTAAACACAGTAATTCAACCAATTGGAATAAAACAAATTTGCTGCCATTCGCCAGCGGACCCTTACTCCTTTTTCCGGTTCATCATCGATAAAATAACCAACGGGTAGATTCGGTGCTAACCCTTTCTTCAAATCACGTTCAAACTCACACAATAAGGTGCGTTCATCGTATTCCCAATGACCGGAAATAAAAATCAATCGATTATCCTTGGTGGTCACAACATTGACGCCAGTATCGGGTCGTTCAGCCCAAATCACCAAATCCGGAATTTTCTCCACATCTTCACGCCGAATCGTGGAGCAGCGTGACTGTGGAGACCAAAAGGTGTCGTCAAACCCTTTAAACAAGACCCCTTTGTGCAAAACCGGGTATTCAAATACGCCAAACAGTTTTTGATCTAGATTCTGCTTTTCAATGCCGTAATAATGATACAAAGCGGCCTGTGCAGCCCAACAAATGAATATGGTGGAGTAAACATTGCGTTGTGCAAAATCCAAAATTTCACTCAACTCGTCCCAATACAACACTTCCTCATAACGCATACGTTCTACCGGTGCGCCTGTGACGATCATTGCGTCGTAACGTTGGTCCTTGATCTCCTCAAACGTTTTATAGAAGCGATTCAAATACGATTCTTC
>CAZAFY010000199.1:0-1571 GCA_964484445.1 uncultured Eubacteriales bacterium | reverse complement strand
GGCATTTTCTCCTCCTATGGGTTCAGTGCTTGTTCCAAATCCTTTAAGATATCTTGCACATGTTCAATGCCAACCGAAAGCCGGATCATGTTTTCGCTGATCCCTGCTCTCAGTTGTGCTTCTTTTGAAAGTTGCCGGTGGGTCATGGAAGCAGGATGCAATACATGCGTCCGTAAATCTCCCACATGCACCACTAAGGAAGCTAATTTCAATTTATTGATAAATTCTTTACTGACCTCAAAATCCCCTTTGATTCCAAAGGCAATGATCCCTGAAGCGCCTAACGGTAGGTATTCTTTCGCCAGATCATACGATGGTGAACTTGGCAGCAATGGGTAACGCACCCACTCCACCTGAGGGTTCTTCTCTAAAGCAGTGGCAATAGCGAGAGCGTTTTCGGAATGCCGTTGCATGCGCAAATGTAAGGTCTCGGTACCAAGATTGATCAAAAAAGCATTGAACGGGCTCATCGTCGTGCCGAAATCGCGCAAGAAGACTGCTCGAGCTTTGACCGCAAAGGCTTTTTCACCAAACGCCTTTGTATACGATAAACCATGATAATTAGGATCTTCTTCGGTCAGGTGCGGAAATTTCCCGTTTTCCCAGTTGAATTTGCCACTGTCGACAATAAATCCGCCTAAACTGGTAGCGTGACCGTCCAAGAATTTGGTCGCCGAATGTATGATGATATCGGCCCCATGTTCAAACGGATGGCAGAGGTACGGCGTGGCAAAAGTATTGTCTACAAATAAGGGGACACCTGCCTCGTGAGCCAACCGAGCTGCCCTACGAATATCTAACACTTCCACACCCGGGTTGCCAATGGTTTCACCAAAGAGGATCTTAGTGTTGGGTTGAAATGCTTTTCTGACTTCGTCGTCGGAAGCTGTCAGTGGGACCAAGGTGGTTTCAATACCAAACTTCTTCAAGGTAGAGGTCAAGAGGGTGTAGGTTCCTCCATAGAGATTGTTGAAGGCAACAATATGCTCTCCCTGATTACAGATGGTCAAAACGGCCAATAACGTTGCCGCTTGACCCGATGAAGTTGCTACAGCCGCTACGCCGCCCTCTAGGGCGGCGATTTTCTTTTCCAACGCCTCTACGGTGGGGTTGGAAATGCGACTGTACATGTGCCCTTCTTTGCTCAAATCGAACAAAGCTGCCACTTCGTCGGCGTTTTCATACTTAAACGTCGTCGACTGCACAATTGGCATAATGCGCGGATCCCCATTTCCTGGTGTGTATCCGGCATGCATACAGAGTGTTTCCCGACTGAGTTGGTTCATTCTATTTCCTCCTACTCTTCTTTCAAAATAAAAAAATCGCCCCTTCGAAAAATCGAAAGGACGAATTACTCGTGGTACCACCTTTGTTTGCTTTATGCCTCACAGCAAAAGCCTCTACGGGTACTAACATACCCTGCGACGTTAACGTGTCCACACGTGATGACTTAAACTTCTAAAAGGTCAGCCATCCCCTTATGCAGGCCATCTTCACCGCCTTGATTTCCCGCCTCTTTTCACCAACCGAGGCTCTCTGTGGGGCTTTTTAGCGATTACTCTTCTGCTCAT
>CAZAFY010000198.1:0-2824 GCA_964484445.1 uncultured Eubacteriales bacterium | reverse complement strand
CGTTTTTATGTTTTGACGAACGTGAAAGCTATGAAACCTCTTTTGCTACCCAATATATCTGGAGAAATTATACAGACTTGGAGTTTTTGGTACATGACAATATGTTGATCATGCATAACCATAAAAATGGCCGGGGAACCTATTATCAAATTCCTTGTGGCTATAAAAAGGAAAATATTCCACAAATCATCGAATTTTTACAAAAAGCACGGCCAACTGATTATTTGTTTGGAGAAGTTGACGAATATTTTGCCCTCGAAGTTCAAGAAATGATGGGCGACCAAGTGGAGTTGCTGACCGACCGTGCCGATGACGAATACATTTATTCGGTTCAGGAACTGATTCAACTCAGTGGCAGACGGTTTCATGGCAAGAGAAACCACTGGAATGCCTTTCAACGCTTATATCAATTCCGCACACAATCCATCGATACCCCGGAAGTTCGCGATGAGTGTTTAGCCTTATTGCGCGAGTGGTTTTGTAACAAAGGGCTCTGTGACGAAGAACTTGAAGCAGAACAGGCTGCAATTGGAGAAACCTTAAACAACTTGAAAGCACTACGACTGGAAAGTATGGCCTTGTATGTTGACGATAAAGTGGTGGGCTTTACGATCGGGGAACGATTGACCCCCAAAGTAGCGATTATCCATTTTGAAAAAGCAGATGCTTCTTTCCGAGGAGCCTATAATTATTTAAACCAACACTTCTTGGAGACGCATTTTTCTGACGTAGAGTTTGTAAATCGTCAGGAAGACGCCGGAGATGAGGGCCTTCGTAAAGCGAAGACCGATTATAATCCAATACGCATGTTGAAAAAATATTATATCCGCCGCAAACAATAGAACGGAGGAAAGCAAATGTTGGGAGAAGGACCGGTTTACCTGCGCTCGCTGGCTACAAAAGATTTTCCGGCGATTTCTGCCTGGTTACAGGACGTAGAATTCCTTTCGACCTATGATTATGTACCGCCCAAGCCAATGTCCTTACTGGATATTGTTTCACTTTGGATGCGCTATTTGAGCAGCGAAGAGGTTGTTGTTTTTGCGCTCTGTGAAAAGGAGTCTAATAAACTCATCGGTTGGCTCGGTTTTGATGAATGGGATAAAGAAAACGGAGTGGCAACCCTATTCATTGGCATTGGTGATCGCAGTATGCGCGGCAAAGGCTATGGCAAAGCAGGCGTACAAGAGTTGCTCCAATATGGTTTTGCAGAGATGAAATTACACAAAATACAGCTTATGGTGTTACCATTCAATAAAGCAGGGGTCGCTCTCTATGAAAAAGTAGGCTTTCAGCGAGAAGGCATTCTGCGTCAAATGGTTCTTCGTGACGGACAACGTCATGATTTGTTCAGTTATGGGTTGCTACACGAGGAATGGCTCGCTTTTCTAAACCACTAAGCATAACAAAAACAGCTTGAAGCAAACGCTTCAAGCTGTTTTTTTGATCTAGAAATTATTTGGCTTCTTCTTTTACACTCCAAACCTTCCAGACATTACCTACCAATTCCGGGCTGGGACTTAATACGGTTTTGCCGGGTTTCCAGCCGGACGGAGTTGCCTTGGTGCCCTTGGATTCACGGACCAACTGGTAGGCTTGAACCTGACGTACTGTTTCGGAGACATTGCGTCCTACCGGCGGGGTCAGGACTTCATACCCCTGGATGATGCCATCGGGATCAATAATGAAACGGCCGCGGTTTTCTACGCCGACATCGGAATCATAAACGTTATACAGTGTACCGACTTTGCCACCGGCATCGGAAAGCATGGGGAATGGAATCCCGCCTTCTACCATTTTGGAAAGTTCATTATCGTTCCACATCTTGTGAACGTAAACACTATCAACGCTCACCGAAAGAACTTCTACGCCTAATTCTTGGAATTTGGAATAACTGTCTGCAACTGCAGACACTTCTGTCGCTCAGACAAAAGTGAAATCACCGGGATAAAAGCATAAAACGACCCATTTACCTTTGAATTCTGACAAACGGAAGTTTTTGAATCCGCCTTTAAAATAAGCAGCTAATTCAAAATCCGGAGCAGGAGCACCAACTTTGATCATGGGAACAACCTCCTTCGTTTTGGTAATCTCTTCAACTTGAATCACTTCTGGGACGGCAATCGAAGATTTAGGCCGAACACAACCGGGTTTGAAATCAGTCGGCATTGAAAAACCACCTCCAAAATTCTTTGTAATGTTATACTTCTCTAACATTATTAAAGAATCCTTCTCAATTAAAAACGAATTGAGAAGGATTCGTGGTTAGTCTGATACCTTAAACAGGTGATTGTCTACGGCGAATTGTCGGGTGCTATATAGAATAAGAACTTCGTCTATTTGTTGTTCGGTAAGATATTCATCGACGCTACGATTATAGTAGCGTAAATCGAGTAGATGCACTTCTGCATAATGATACGCTAAAAAGGGTGCCAAGACATGGGAAAAGGAATCCTTGATCAACAATAGACGGTCGCCTTGGGGAAGATCTTGATTGCGTATGATGGTCAAAGCGTGATTTCCATCTAAGTAATAGGTGTATTTATCTTTTTCAAGCAATCTTTCCGGGAAAAAGAAAGAATCCCCGCTATGGTCACTGTCTGGTATGAGTACCTCAAAAGTAGGATGCGTATTTGGATCAACAAGTTGCCAACGTTCGATTTGATCGGCTTGGGCATACCCGCCACCTGCTTTGGCGTCGAGGGTCCCGAAAAATTCTTGATTGACAATCTCCCGTTGAAAAGAATCTTCAGAGTAAGGCTCGTAGCCTAAGAGTGGCATAAGGGTTTGGTAAAAACGATACGCGCCTAGAGCAGTCCAATGA
>CAZAFY010000197.1:0-2904 GCA_964484445.1 uncultured Eubacteriales bacterium | reverse complement strand
GGTATGCTGATGTTGGGCAACTTGTTCAAAGAGTCCGGTGTTACTGAACGCTTAGCAAAAACCGCTCAAAATGAATTGATGAATATCGTCACCATATTCTTAGGAGTTTCGGTGGGTGCAACAGCCAAAGCACACATTTTCTTGGACCCGCAGACCTTATTCATTATTGGTCTAGGTTTAGTTGCCTTTATGTTCGGAACAGCCGGTGGTGTTCTTCTTGGTAAACTGATGTATATCACATCGGGCAAGAAGGTAAACCCCTTGATTGGTTCGGCCGGTGTGTCGGCGGTCCCCATGGCCGCACGCGTTTCTCAAGTCGTCGGTCAAAAAGAGAACCCCGGGAATTTCTTACTGATGCATGCAATGGGTCCGAATGTAGCCGGTGTTATTGGTTCTGCAGTTGCTGCAGGTGTTTTATTGGCTCTGTTTGGTTAAACATTAATTTCAGATTCGCATTAGGGTCTTAAGCCGCACTTAAGACCCTTTTTGGTACGAAAGATGGTGAACTCTCATGTCTTTAGAAGGTTGGTCGATTAGAGCCCTACAAGAAGAATTACAAATTGCTTTGACCGACAGTAAAGTGGATCGGGTCTTTCAGCATAACGCAACGGAAATGACCTTGGAAATGCATAAGCAAAATCGGTCTATGCGCTTGTTGTTTTCCATACATCCTCAATTTGCTCGAGTACAGTTGATTACTCAGAAACGCAAAAATCCACCGGTTCCGCCTTCTTTCTGTCAACTGCTCCGAAGGCGCTTAGAAGGAGCACGCTTTATTTCCATAGAACAGCCTGGGCTGGAACGTTTACTAATTTTTAACTTCTCAGTGCTCGATGAATTGGGGAATCCCGATCAAATACGATTTATTGTTGAACTGATGGGTAAAAATAGTAATCTCATTTTATGCGACCGAGGTTTTACGATTCTCGATGCTATGAAACATGTCCCCGGCTGGCAGAATCGATATCGCGAAATCTTACCGGGAAGAATGTATATTCGCCCACCCGAACAAGTCAAACAAGCATTGGATTCTTGGCAAATCCCGTTCGGTGATGCAGAACTTGCTTTATCGGTTGCCGGTTGGTTTAAAAAGAAGATCGATGGTGTCGGTAATCCTTCGGTAGGCTCCTTATTGAAAAGTGTCTCTTATTCAGAAGAAGAAATGGCTGCTTTCCTAACCCAAGAGCAGTGGTCTACCTTACAAATACAAACTAAAAATGCTGTTCTGAACCGTCAACCGGGTAAATTGTTCGTGTCCGATCAACATAATGAAACCATTCCATTTCAATTTAGTACTCTTCCGGGAGAGTGGAAACCTGCTTCTGAAGCCTTAGAAGCGGATTTCCTGCAACTGGAACAGAAACTACACTTGCATCAAGAACGACATCGATTGATTTCTATTGTAAGTGCCGCTATTTTGAAAGGCCAAAAAAAGTTTTTTGCTTTGGAGGAAGATTTACAACAGGGGAAAGATGCTGATCAGTACCGAATTTGGGGAGAGCTACTAAAAAACACAGCAGAGCCCCTTATTCGAGAAGCAGAGATCCAAGTGATCAATTACTATGATGAGAATTTAGCTCCCTTAAGTATTCCCCTCGATCTTCGCTTGAGTGTTGCACAAAATGCACAAAGTTACTTTAAGCGCTATAGCAAAGCACGCAAAGGCGAAAAGATCATTCTTGAGCAGATCGAGATGATCAAATCCGAAATATCCTATTTAGAATCCGTATTGACCGCAGTAGAGCATACGGTTGACGTAAAAGACTTTTTAGAGATCCAAGAAGAGTTGATCCAACAAGGTCTAATGTCACCGATCAAGATACCGGGAAAAAGTAAAAAACCAGCGAAAGCTAGCAAAGCGGTTGCTCACGAACCTTTGCGTTTACTCCTTGAAGGGGTTCCCGTTTCGATCGGTCGTAACAATCTGCAAAACGATTATTTGACCATGGAAATAGCAAAGAGTTCTGATTGGTGGTTTCACAGCAAAGAAGTTCCAGGATCACATGTTGTAGTGCATCACCCCAATCCGAGTGACCAGCTGTATGAAGTAGCTGCTTCCTTAGCGGCTTGGTTCAGTAAAGCTCGTGAGAGTAGCTATGTAGCCATTGATTATACTCAAAAAAAGCATGTAAAAAAGTTTAAAGGTGCCAAACCCGGAGCGGTTCATTATACCGATTTCTTTACTCTCTATGTAGCTCCGCGCTCTCCTGAAGAAGTTTTATTGGAAAGTAAAGGGATAAACGGTGCGGATGGCGAATTGTAAATTATTATAGAAGTGGAGGAAATCTATGTTAGTTTCAATGACTGGCTTCGGAAGAATTGAATTCAATGATGCTCAACATCGTATGAGTGTAGAATTGAAATCTGTAAATAATCGATATTTGGATATTTCGATTCGTTTACCACGTGATCTTAATGTCTTTGAAGAAAAAATCAGACAAACGATTTCGAAATTTGCGAATCGTGGGCGAGTGGAATGCTCCATATCGTATCAGTACAACGGTAGCGATGCTTATGAAGTTTTGATCAACTCCTCATTGGCGGTTGCTTATCAACAGGGAGTTCGACAACTCAGTGAGGCTTTAGCCTTGAATGAACCGGTCCGTTTATCCCAGATTTTAACGTTACCCGATGTTTTAAAAGTGGAACGTCACAGTGAAGATTCTGAAATGATCCTACAACACTTCATGCCCGTCTTGGAACAAGCATTACTCTCTTTTTCTAACATGCGCCAACAAGAAGGACAACGGTTAGCCGAAGATCTTCTTCAACGCTTGACTCTTATAGAAGCATTAAAAGATCAGGTAGCGTTGAGAGCCCCTTTTGTCGTTGAAGACTATGCAACTAAATTGAAAGAGAAGATCCTTGTCTTATTACAAGACAATACACTGGATGAAACTAGGT
>CAZAFY010000196.1:0-2905 GCA_964484445.1 uncultured Eubacteriales bacterium | reverse complement strand
AGTTAATCCGAAGTTTCCGCTGGTATAGAGCCAACTTGAGAAAATCGGTTTTAAGCCATCTGAGATATTCTGCATAAATGGCGTCATGAATTTGCACCTCCTGCATAGTATCATACTAAATTCTTTAGTTTCGCTTCCTGTGGTTCCGTGGTTAAAAATAAGAAAAATGACAGTTTGCTATTAGTACGTTGATTCACAATAGGATCCTGCTTGACAGCGTCCCTCCTTTTTCAAAAAACAAAAATTAAACGAAAGAATGTGAATGAGACAAATGAAAAACCTACAGGATTTTCCGAAACCATCGTTAGTTTAGCAAGCATTCTATTACTTGTCAAGAGAATTCCCTATCATTTCAGACAAATCAAGCGTCGTCTTCTACTCATTCTACCAATCTTCGTGCTATAACATAGCTAAATATTAATTTCTCAAAAGCTTCAAAGCCGGCAAATTAAATCAAAATTCTTCCGCAGCCCGATTTTATTGAAAATAACGCCCTTTCACTCGAGAAATTATGATTGATTTCGAAAGATTCGAAGTTAACTTAGTATCTAATAAATATTTTGCAAGTGTTTTCATTTAACTTTATACATGCAAAATTCGCATAAAATCTAAATTAGAAAAGCAACCGGGCAAAGACCTCTAAATAAAGTCTTTTTACCGATTGCTTCTCGTTAAATTTTATCATTGTACCAAAGTTAATTTTTGAGTTAGAAATCAAATATTCTTAATTTTTCGTAAACATCCAAAGTAACAAAGGTTATTTATAATTAAATATCGATAATTCGGGAGAAATTCCTTATATTAACGATGAATAACGTGCGCCAATCCTTGGCTGAATAAGGATTCAACATGTTCATCGTCTAAGGAATAGAACACGTTTCTTCCCTCTTTGCGGCTCTTGATCAGACGATTTGCTTTTAGTAATCGCAATTGATGTGAGATCGCCGATAAACTTACCTCACTATTTTCGGCCAACTCGCATACGCAATGTTCTCGTTGAGTAAGCAAGTAGAGAATACGGATCCGTGTAGGATCCCCTAGGGTCTTGAAGAGACCTGCCAATTCAACAGCTTGATTTCCCGGCAAATTGGCTGCCGGCTGAGGTAAATACTGGTGTTCGCTTGAAGTATGACTACATTTTGCTTTCCTCTCCGGCATCACTTTTCTCCTTCTATTTCAATAGGTTTAAATCTTCGGGAAGCCCCCGATAATACTGGGTCTGTCCGTTTTCTGTGACAGCCAGCATAGGAATGCCAACCGTGCCTTTTCCTCGAACACTGCTATAGAGATCAAGCGTGTCTCGCAACACCAGGAACTCTTTTAAAGGTTTCATTCCGGTCGTGATATCGACATACTCAAAAGGAATATTATGCTGGGAAAGAACCTCTTTCGCCGTTGCACAACCCGGTCAGTAACTGCTACCATAAACTTTAATGTCTTTCATAGGGATCCTCCTTCAATTTTTGCTAGAAGCTATAGGAATAAACTCCACTATTTTAATTCGAGAGCAACTTTTCAAAATCCTTTCACTACTTCAGTTGATGCTTATAATTGAAGCTTTTTATTGATTTCAACCTGTAAATCGTGTATGATGAAACTACATAAAAGGAGGGGTTGTCTTGTGTTAACCAAAGAATTCGCGCTTAAACTATTTAATGGTTTCTCGATTCAGCGTTGGAACGATATGGCCCGACCGGTGGAATTGACCGAAATGGACAAAGCCGGTCTCAAAATGATGACGGCCTACCTAATCGGACATGTAGAAATAGAGGCACAGGCCGAAAACGGCGTTGAGCTCAGTTTAGATTGGGAATCGATCATCTTTGCCGGCTTTTTTGATTTACTGAAACGAATCGCACTCTCCGACATTAAATCCAGCGTACATCATCGCATCCGCAATCAATACCCCGAAGAATTCCAGCGCTTAAACAACTGGGTGCTGGAACAATATAAGGAAACGATGAGTGCGTTGGACCCGGAACTCTACCTAAGATTTACGAACTACTTACTCGGTCAAGATACGATGGGTCCGTTGGAAACCTCAATTTTGACAGCAGCCCATGATTACGCCACTTTCCGAGAATTTGAGTTGATCAAACTGGTCAATGTCCCCTCTCCTCAGCTGAACTCGATTGAGAAAGAACTCAACGCAGAAATGATGAACCATCTTCACCTCAAAGGGATGGGCATGCTGGTCACAAAACAACGTCTCTATGAATTGTTACAGCGCTTAGAACAGTTACGCTTTCAGATCCGTTGGAGCCATACCCAACGCATCCCCAGAACGTCGGTTCTGGGCCACTCCATGTTGGTCGCTTGCTTTGCCTTACTGCTGACACGACAACTACCGGATCACGCGAAACTGAAAAACCCAGCACAGTTACTCTATGCCAATTATTTCGGAGGGTTATTTCACGACTTACCCGAAAGCGTGATTCGTGACATTGTTTCTCCGGTCAAGCGGGCAACGGCAAATCTACCGGAAATCGTCAAGCAAATTGAAGACAGTATTGTTAGAGAAGAGTTATACCCCCTCATGTCGGAGTATCGATTCAAAGATGAACTAATGGCCTTCACCAACCACGAGTTTGAAGACCGGGTTGTCATGTCAACAACCGACGAGCCGGAACCTCCCTGCTACACCAACGAAGACTTTCTGCTATTGTTACAAGAACCTCCTCAGAGCGGGCTTCCCATAATGGGCAGCTTGGTTGGATTATGCGACGAATATGCCGCTTTTTTGGAAGCGTATCAATCGATTTATCATGGCATCAGTTCGAATTACTTAAAAGAAGCCGCCAACAATATTCGTCTTGGCTTACTGGAAGACGGATGCATTGGTGGATTGAATATTTCAAAGATGTTTGAAGGGTTTCGCAGCTTCGATGTTGAGTGACCTATGAAT
>CAZAFY010000195.1:0-2961 GCA_964484445.1 uncultured Eubacteriales bacterium | reverse complement strand
GCATAATAAATCGGGTATGACACCGCCATTCCTTCCGGAATATTATGGATCGCAATTGCCACTACAATCGGAATTGCAATAGTTGGGTCCTGCAACGCGGAAATGAAAGTCGCCAACCCTTCGGGAAAATTGTGGATGGCAATCGCCAATGCCGTAAAAACACCGGTTCGCATCAATTTTGAATGATCTTCGCGTTCCTTGACCCCGTCAATTAGAACCTGCTTCCCTTCATCATCGTGAATATGAGAAGATTGGTTGAAATCGTGAGGATTTTGTTCACTGGGTAGAATTTTATCAATCAAACCGATAATCAGCATCCCCGCGAAAAATGCTAGGTTTGCTGCTAAAAATCCGCCTTGTTCTCCATAGGATATGGTTAAAGAATCCTTAGCTTTGACGAAAATTTCGACCATGGAGACATAAATCATAACCCCAGCTGAGAAGCCTAGGCTAATTGCTAAAACATGATTACTGACTTTTTTGGTAAATAATGCAATCAAGCTTCCGATACCGGTCGACAATCCAGCAAATACCGTAAGCAAAAAAGCAAACCATACATTCCCCAAGTGCGCTCATCCTTTCTCTAAAACGTTGAAACGATGCTATCTATCTTCCTCACTGCCAGGTCGTTTCCCTTTCTACTCAAACAACAAACAAAATTACCATACCCCCTTGACACCACAAGAACATATGTTATTATTAACATATGTTAGGAGCGTGATAAGTATGAACATCCGTTTTGCCATTTTGGGTTTACTCCGGGCAAAATCCATGTCCGGATATGATATTAAAAAAGCGATGCAGGATTCCCCTTATCTCTTGTGGTCCGGTAATAATAACCAAGTCTACACGGCTTTGCTGTCATTGTGCCGAGAAGAGGCGTTGACTTGCGAGACCGTTCATCAGGAGAACGGTCCTTCAAAAAAAATGTATCGACTCACCGAGGCAGGTCAACAACAATTGCTTGAAACCTTTCAAGCCGCAGAACTCCCCTTGCCGGATTATCGCAATTGGTTTCTGCTGCTGTGGTCGCAAATCGATGTGCTTCCCAAAGAGGAATCCGAATCCCTTCTGCAAGCATACCACGAAGCTGTTTATGGCCAACTCCGTTACGAAGAAGAACGGATTCGTAGACAACAACAAGAATTCAAAACTCCACAAGAAGAATTAATCATCACCCGCTTACAAACCCATATACTGCAATTTTATCAGAATGAGTTGACTTGGATCCAAGAAACTCAGGCTCTATGGAGCCAATTAGGAAAGGAGGCATCTCAATGATGCTCGAACACATTCAATTTCTCAGAAAAGAAACCGGTGCCGGGATTATGGATTGCAAGTCTGCCCTGCTAGCTGCAAATGGCGACGTTACCAAAGCAACCTCGATTCTAATGGAGAAAGGGTTTCAATTAGTACAAAAAAAAGCCGAGCGCACAGTGGAAAGCGGTGCTTCTTATGCGACGGTCAAAAATGGAGTAGCTGTTTTGGTCAATCTTCGGAGTGAAACGCCTTTTGTTGCTTCTAATCCCAAATTTCTGGATTTCGCCGGTGTTATCGCCGAGGCTGCAGCAGCTTACTCAAGCGAAAATGTAGAGCAATTACTTGCACAGCCCACCCCTATTGCTGAAACCACAGTACAAGATTTATTGCAAAAAATGATTATGACCTTCCGTGAAAATATCGTTATCCAAAGCATTCATCGTTTGGAGGGCGGGGAGGGCGAATATCCTTATGCGTATATGCATCAGAAAGGAAGAATCGGTGTTATTCTTCAAATGATGAAATCCACTGCGCCTGCGGAGATTCAAGAGGAAATCGCCAAAGAACTTGCGTTGCAGATTGCTTCTATGTCTCCTCAAGTCGTTCGCAGAGAGGATCTCGCTGAAACCCAGCTCCGAGAAATGCAACACGAAATCGATCAAGAAATGGAAGCAAATCTTTCTTTGAAAGGCAAACCCTCCGCCGTCCTCGAAAAAATCCGCGGAGGCAAACTTGAAAAGCAGCTTAGCCAAATCTGCCTCCTGGAGCAACCCTACATCCGCGATGACTCCATAAACATCGGTCAGTTTCTCAAACAACAAGAAAAGGTCCATGGGGTTTCCTTTGAGATCAAACGTTTCATTCGTCAGGAACAAGTCGTTGATTTAGAGAATGCTTCCTATTGTGCCGTCATGCGCTTCTAGCGACCCCTTCCAATCCAATTCACATCCATTCCATTTCGCAAACGCCTGCAAATCTCGCTGTAAATCTTGTACCATTTCAAGACTGGGCTCCACGCCCTTTTCCCACCATAGGTTTTGGATGTGCATAAGGCCTTCTTTACGACGGCATACCGGCTCAATCCGACCTACAATGCGATCCCCATAAAGCATGGGCAAAACATAATAGCCAAATTCGCGTTGCTCGCGCGGTTTATAAATCTCCCATGTATAAGAAAAATCAAAGAAACGCTGAATCAATTTTCTGTCCCAAAGCATTGCATCTAACGGGGCTAAAAATCTGAAACGGGTGCTCTCCTCAATAGGCCCCATTGTTTTCTCCCAAAGTTTTTCTTCTTCGCTTTTGTAATAAAAGGGTTCTGGGCTCCCCTCCACCCATACTTCACGAATCGTTCCTTCTTCTTGCAAGCGCTCGAATGCCTTTACCCGCTCTGCAGCTTTCAGTTTTTCGATCCCTAACCAGGCATCCGACGCCTTTGGCCAAAGTAACCCAACCGCACCAATACGTCGCAATACTCGCCATGCATAATGGTCTTCATCCAATGGATACGGATCCTCTTGCTCCAACAACGACTTTGGCAGATGATTCTCAGCAAAATCATACGTTTTGACCGTACCTTTTTTAGAATGAATGACCAACTCGCCCCGAAAATACAACGTTTCTAAAACGGCTCTAGCCAGCGAAGATTTACTCCAATACCAATCCACCGATCCCTTGTGCCCGATTTCAGCAGAAGACAAG
>CAZAFY010000194.1:0-2975 GCA_964484445.1 uncultured Eubacteriales bacterium | reverse complement strand
TCCAATAAGAACGAGGCTCGGGCTGCAATCGTGTTGATCGATGTGCCGCCTTCAATGACACCTACATTGTAGGTCGTCTTCGGATTCTTGGGAACCTGGATTTCCGCAATTTTGGCAATCATTTTCCCTAAAGTGTGAATCGCGCTGGGGACTCCAAAGGCTCCGTAACTGTGTCCGCCTCCAGTCGTGACAATAACTTCTAAACGTCGGCTGGTAATGCCTCCGTTGGTGATCCCACCCAAAGCACCGTCAATGACCAAAACATAATCCACTTGTTTATGATACGTTTTCATCGCTTCTTTCATGCCTTTGAGATCGCCCAATCCTTCTTCTCCGGAGGTGGCTACGCAGAGTAAATCACCCGGTAAGGAAATATTGTTAGCTTTCAGGGCTTCGATCAACCAGATCATGCTGGTAACGCCAAACGAGTTATCGCGGATCCCCGGTGCATAAAGTCGGCCATCTTTGCGGGTAACGGTCAAATCGGTCTCGCGCGGGAAGACGGTATCATGATGTGCTGCCAACATAACGACCGGGCCTTTTCCGGTTCCCCGATACCAACCAATGACGTTGAGCGCAGCATCAATGGAAACCTCTTCGAGTCCTAATCGGATAAAGCGATCTTTCAAATAGACCGCTCGATCCCCTTCATCCCAGCTGGGAGAGGGCACTTGGCAAATGGCAATGTCTTCTTGGAGCATATCCTCCACATGGTCTAAAAACCATTGGCGCGTTTCTTTGAGTTTTGGGTATTGTGTCATAATGTTCATGAATAAACTTCCTTTCAATTCCTTACTCTTTGCTTGGGGTGGTTTTCTTGGTTGTACGTTTGACTCTGGGTTTTGGTGGGTTCGGTTTCTCATCTGAAGGGATTTGGGTTTCTATGGCTTCCTCCGCTACTTTCGGTTTCTCTTCAATGATTTCCGCAGTTTCCGCAATTGCCTCTTCCGGTTTAGCAGCCATGACGGCCCTCTCCTCTGCCCACAAGCGCAACATCAACATATGTTCACGCATAGTAGCGTAAAGCGGTACGGTTTTTCCTAAACCCGTGATGATATCTTGTTGAACCAAAATGCGGTTCTCATCAAAAGCTTCCACCATTCCGGTGATGACCGATTGCTCAATCTCGGAACCGCTGTAGCCTTCAGAAGCAGCTGAAAGAGCGACTAAATCAAACTCCTTAAGGTTCTTACCTCTCTTTTGTAGATGGATCTTAAATATATCTTCGCGCTCTCGAACCTGTGGCAGATCGACAAAGAAGATTTCATCGAACCGACCTTTGCGTAATAACTCCGCCGGTAAACGTTCAATGGCATTGGCGGTGGCAAACACAAAAACTGCCGCTGTTTTTTCTTGCATCCAGGTTAAAAAGGTGCCAAACACACGAGCTGTGACACCGGAATCCCCACTACCACTGCTACCGGCTAAGCCTTTCTCAATTTCGTCGATCCACAAGATGCACGGGGCAATGGCCTCGGCGGTCTGAATGGCTTTACGCATGTTTTCTTCCGAAGAACCCACGATACCGGCAAAGATCTTGCCCATATCCAAACGAAGGAGAGGAAGTTGCCAGAGCGAGGACGCGGCTTTGGCGGTCAAACTTTTACCACAACCCGGCATACCGGTGATGAGCACACCTTTTGGTGCCGGTAAACCAAAGGCCTTTGCTTCATCGGTAAAGGAACGGCCGCGTTTGCGAAGCCATTCTTTTAAGTTGCCGAGTCCGCCGACCGATTCCATGCCTTCGTTGATCGGGTAATACTCTAACATCCCAGTCTTGCGGATTACCTGACGTTTTTCTTCCAAGATTAAGTCAATATCGTCCGCGTTGAGCACACCGTCCGTAACAACCGCTTTCGAAAATGCATTTTCGATTTCGTCCAAGGTCAGCCCTTGTGCGGCTTTGACCATTTTCTCGCGTTCCGCAGGGGTTAACTCCACTCGATACTGACGTTCTCCCTGCTGGCTGACCACCATATCTAAAAGTGTGTTGATTTCGGCTTCCCCAGGTAAAAGGAAATCTACCACGGTGACCACTTTTTGAAGTTCCACCGGAATGTTCAAGGTGGGACTGACCAAAACGATCGTTTTGAAATCTTGCTTGATTTTTCCGGCTAAGTTTTTCAGCTTTCGCACCGTTACATTTCTGGCTTCCAAGAAAGGATGAAAATCCAAGAAAATAAAGATAGCCGGGCGGTCGAATTTTTCAACAAACTCCAACGCTGCTAACGGTTCCACTGTATTGGGAATGGGAGGCAGATTACGTCGGGTCAGTCCGGTGGCAACGGTCCATGTATAGACCACTTTGGTGACCGGTCCGGCTAAAGCGACCTCATGGAGCGTATCTATGATGCGCTTTTCTTCCCAGGAGGGGATATAAAGCAATGGGTAGCGTGCCTTGATCAGAACACTGAGACTCTCACGATTAATAGGGTTCAATTGTCATTCCTCCTTTTTATAGTTCTTCTGCAAAGGGACGATATGAGCGCAACCGCCCCATCATTTCTTCTGCTTCTCGTGCCAACTCATCCATGGACCAGTGAGCAACCCTCTCCAAAGAGAGCTCCGGAAAGCGGTAGGAAAAGGTTTTCGGTGCAACGTGGATGACCAAGCCGATTCCTTCGGTCAAATAGCTGTAGACTTCAGGAGGGGTCTCCAACCCTTGCATTTGGCGTATGAGGTATCGGTCGACTTCTTCTTGTTTTACGGTGAAGCCGTCTTCTCCAATAAATGCCACATGATAATCGATGGGTAAAAACCATTCCGGTAACGAGAATTGACAAAGTTTCAGACCTGGCAAAGCTTCTCTTTTTTTGACTCCCAAATAGAGAACCGGTGCCTGCCCAATCGTATCTGGGAAACGCAAGACCAAGCCATTGCTTGGCTCCACGACACGGGTGACTTTCTCCTGATCGGTCAAGCGCAAGAGTTGCTGTTGTGAACGGCTAATATGGGCTAATTGGAAACTCTCAAGA
>CAZAFY010000193.1:0-2979 GCA_964484445.1 uncultured Eubacteriales bacterium | reverse complement strand
TGACAAAAGCGAGCTAATTGAACTCCCTCTTCAAATAAACCCATCGCTTCTTGAAGAGAAAGGCTTCCGCTCTCAAGTTGGCGTACAATCGATTCTAAACGAACCAACGCTTCTTCAAACGTTATGGCTTCTTTCTTCTTAGGCATTTTGGTCTCCTCCGTTCACTTGCTCTTTTATTTCTAAAATCTTACCGGTAGCATTGCCATCGGCTAGGGTGATTCGTACTTCGTCTCCTAAGCGCAATTGACGAATGCTGGTAATAATATCTTGGGTTTGTTCGTTTTGACAGAAGGCATATCCTCTGGATAAAATATGTAAAGGACTCAAGGCATCGAGTTTACCACACAGGTTTTGCCATCGACCTGTCCTTTGCTGTACCAATAAGATCATAGCATGTAGCATGCGTTGCTGGGGATCAGAAAGACTGCTTTGCTTGTGTTGTAGCCAAGAACGAAAGATTTCGGGTTCCAATTTGTTCTGATAATAGAATAAGCGTTCTTGCTTTTGCTTGAAACCCATTTCCATGGCGTTGTGTAAACGATTTTTTAATTCCATGATTTGATCTTTCATCATTTGAAGATCGGGTACAACCAATTCTGCGGCAGCGGAAGGGGTTGGAGCTCGTAAATCAGCAACAAAATCGCTTAAAGTGAAATCAGTTTCATGTCCCACGGCAGAAACAACAGGGATTTTTGATCGATGGATGGCACGCACAACGACCTCTTCATTAAAAGCCCATAATTCTTCCAGAGATCCTCCACCACGGCCAACAATAAGGACTTCTGCCAGGTGATGTTGATTGAACAAATCAATGGCAGTCGCTATTTGCTCTGCAGCTCCAGGTCCTTGAACCAAAACCGGAGCCAAATAGAGTTGAACTCCCGGACAACGACGAGTGATAACTGAAATAATATCGTGCACCGCTGCTCCGGTGGCGGAAGTAACAATACCGACGGATTTAGGCAAAAAAGGTAAAGGCTTCTTAAGGTGTTCCGCAAAAAGACCTTCTTCTGATAATCGTTTTTTGAGTTGTTCTAAAGCCAAGGCTAAACTGCCGATCCCTTGAGGTTCCATTTGACTGACATATAACTGATACTGTCCATCGCGTTCATAGAGAGAAACCGACGCTCGGAGTAAGACCTTCATGCTGTTGTCCGGACGAAAACGCAAGAGACGCGCCTTGGCACTGAACATAACGCAACGAACCGAAGCTTGATCATCCTTCAGAGAAAAGTAGAGATGACCGGAGGATTGATGCTTATAATTGGAGATCTCACCTTCTACCCAAATTTGATGAAAAGCAGGCTCATCTTCCAAAAGAGATTTGACCCAAGCATTGAGCTGGGCAACACTAATTATTTCGCGTTCTTCCATGTCAGCCTCCTTTCTAGTGTTCTCTAATCGCAGAAGCAGCTAATAAGGCGATTCCGACTGCGTTATCACTACTCAACTCAGCCGAAGCAAAATAAAGAGCGATTTCTACCGAAGGATGTTCAAGGCGATGTTGCAGCCGCTGCTTTATAGTTTGATTGGCTGCGACTCCGCCAACCATCAATACGCTACGTACCCCGGTTTTCTTTGCTGACCAAAGAATCATTTTTTCCAAGGTGGTTGCAATACAATTTTCCACACCGCGAGCAAGATCTGCTTTCGCTACTCCTGCTTGAAGAAGTTGATGAGCTTTCGTTTCAGCACCGGAGAAACTCACCTTTCCTTCGCGAAAATAAGAAGGGATTGTGATAGAATTTTGAGATCCACCAGCTAATTCTTCTAAGGAAGGACCTGCGGGAAATGGTAAACCCATGGCGACTCCGACTCGGTCTACAAATTGTCCGGCACTTAAATCTCCAGTTTCAGCAATGATCTGTTCCTCATAACCGGTTTCTTTTTTTTGTACAAGAAGCAATTCGGTAGTACCACCGGATAAATGAACTGCTAAAAACGAAGAGAGCAGTGGCATTTGCGCACTAAAGATCCCAGCTTCGAGATGACCCTCTTGATGACTATATAGAAAAAGAGGGACCTGCAACATTTGACTCATTACTTTGGCAAATTGCAGCCCCACCAAGAAGACCGGCATATACGATTGTGAAAGAGCTCTGGGCCGATCACTGACACCAATGGCAACCGGAGGCGTGGTTGGACGCTGTAACGTATTGAAAACGGAGTCCATCGCTTTTAGATGAGCGAAAACGGCATCGGATTGACGAAGCCCTCTCTCCCCTTGTGCAACAGGAAGCAATCTTCTCTGATGTCCCAAGACTGCCCCTTTAAGACTTACAGCAGCCATTGAGGTTGTATAATTGCTCGTGTCTATACCCAAGATCCATGGTTCATCGGGAATCCGAGTCATTGGTAGTCACTTTCTTTCCCATGAATTTCATATGCTGGATAACATTGCCCAAAATACCATTTATGAATTTAGAGGCTTCTTGTGTACTATAGATTTTGGCGATCTCGATTGCTTCGTTGACCGTTACCCCGACCGGTACATCATTCAGAAACATGAGTTCAAATAGAGCCATTCGTAATATGGTCCGTTCTAATCGGGCGATACGATCCATTTTCCAATCTACGGCAAACTCGTTGAGGGTAGAATCAAGCTGAGGTCGATGTTCAATCACCCCTGCAATAATGTTCTTGGCAAACAAAAAATCATTTTCCGTCATCTCAGCTTCTTCTAACGAGAGTGGCATTGCTTGATCTGCGGAGATTTCTTGAAATTCCTGTTGGAATAAAGTTTTCAAGGCGGTTTCCCGCGCTATACGCCTAGACATAATTTTCCTCCCCTTAACGTAGGTATCGAAAGGCCACCGTTACGACGATGGCCCTTCCTGTTATCTTTATACACGAGATAAATATTCACCGGTTCTGGTATCGATTCGGATCTTGTCACCTTCATTAATAAAGAAAGGTACTTTTACTTGGGCTCCGGTTTCTAAGGTTGCCGGTTTAGTTCCTGCGGTCGCGGTGTCACCC
>CAZAFY010000192.1:0-2992 GCA_964484445.1 uncultured Eubacteriales bacterium | reverse complement strand
CAGTGTATGACAGCAGTTGCTGCTTTAGTTATTGCCGACGGAGAAAAGTTAGTTAAAGCGGCCGATATCATCGCTGCTTTGACTATGGAGGCATTAAACGGCATGCCAAGTGCCTTTGATCCGCGCATTCATCAGATCCGCAACCACCCCGGGCAAATCGCAACGGCCGCCAACATGTTGCACTTGTTGGAAGGTTCCGAGTATACAGCTCCTAAAGACCATCCGCGGGTCCAAGATGCCTATGCACTGCGATGCATTGCTCAGGTTCATGGTCCCATTAAAGAAGCTTTGGCCTATGCTAAGCAAGTTGTTGAACGAGAGATCAATGGGGTTACCGATAACCCTCTGATCTTTTTGGACACCGAAGAAGCCATCTCGGGAGGGAATTTTCATGGCGAACCCATTGCCTTAGCCTTGGATTTCTTAGGGATCGCCTTTTCGGAATTAGCCAATATCGCAGAACGTCGTCTGGAAAGACTGGTCAATCCCGCGTTATCCAACGGGCTACCGGCTTTTTTAACAACCCGGGGCGGAGTAAACTCTGGCTTTATGATTGTACAATATTCAGCAGCAGCATTGGTTTCTGAAAATAAAATCTTAGCTCATCCGGCTAGTGTGGATTCGATTCCCAGTTCTGCGAATCAAGAAGACCACGTCTCCATGGGCACCATTGCAGCGCGCAAAGCGGCTCAAATCGTAGAACATGGCACCTATGTTTTAGCAATGGAACTGCTGGCAGCTTGCCAAGGCATTGACTTAAGAGGTCCTAAGAGATTGGGCAAGGGAACGGAGCCGACGTATCGTAAATTGCGTAGCCGAGTTGCTATGTTGGATGAAGATCGTGTCATGTATCAAGATATTGATTTAGCGGTAGCCCTGATTCGTGAAGGACTATAAGGAGGATATTTTAATGGCTAAGATCGTAGAATGCATTCCCAATTTTTCAGAAGGACGAAATCCGGAAGTGATTGAAGCAATCGTTGCCGAGATCCGCAAGACAGAGGGCTGTGAATTATTGGATGTCGAAGCCGATGCTTCCCATAATCGAGTCGTGGTCACCTTTACCGGAACCCCGGAAGCAGCGGTAGAAGCGGCCTTTCTTGCCTGTAAAAAAGCAGCGGAGCTTATCGATTTGACCAAACATCAAGGGGAACATCCGCGTATGGGAGCCACCGATGTGATTCCTTTTGTTCCGGTTTCCGGAATGACCATGAAGGAATGTGTGAAGTTGGCGAATCAACTGGGCGAACGCATTGCAAACGAACTCAATATTCCTGTTTTTCTTTACGAGAATGCTGCTACCAGACCGGAACGAAAAAACCTGGCCGATGTTCGTCGCGGCCAATTTGAAGGTATTCGGGAAGAGATCCATTTACCGGAGCGCAAACCTGATTTTGGTCCGCAAGTCATTCATCCCACTGCCGGATGTACAGCGGTCGGTGCAAGAAAACCTTTGGTGGCTTTCAATGTCAACTTAGGAACCGACGATTTGGAAATTGCCAACGCCATTGCCAAAAAAATCAGAGGGTCTTCCGGCGGATTTATGCATGTCAAAGCACTAGGGGTCGCCTTGGAAGATCGTAAGATCGTTCAGGTCTCCATGAATTTGGTGGATTACAAAAAAACTTCTGTTTACCATGCCTTTGAGTTTGTTAAACGTGAAGCTGAACGCTATGGTGTGCGAGTGGTCGGCAGTGAGATTATTGGCTTACTGCCCATGGAGGCACTTATGGAAGCAGCGGTATGGTATTTACAGGTAGAAAACTATGAACCCGAACAGATCTTGGAAAAACGCGTTTATCGCTTCTAAGTCATTGGAAGAGAGGTTGGACTCATGGACTTGATTCTGAAAAATAGTGCTGAAATGGTCACCAATGCCGGGCACGGCACACAAGCAGTACGTGGAAAAGCTATGCAAGAAATCGGTTTACAGAGATACTGGGCTGTTGCTGTAAAAGAGGGGCGGATTGTCCAAGTGGGTCCTGAAGAGGATATCCTTGCTTTAAAAACCGCTCAAACCGAAGTCATCGATTTGGAAGGGAAGCTGTTATTGCCCGGATTCGTTGATCCGCATACCCATTTGGTGTATGCCGGCAACCGAGCCCACGAATGGGCTTTGAAGCAGCAGGGAGTACCCTACTTAGAGATCTTGCGTCAAGGTGGTGGAATTTTAGATACGGTCCAAAAAACCAGAGCCGCAGGGAAAGAAACCTTAAAAAAAGAAACACGAAAACGTCTGCAAGCCATGCAACGGTGTGGCATTACCACAGTTGAAATCAAAAGCGGATATGGCTTAAATACAGAGACGGAATTGTTGCAATTAGAAGTAATTGGAGAATTGCAACAAGAACAACCCCTCGATCTCGTGGCCACGTTTATGGGAGCGCACGCAACTCCCCCTGAATACCGTCAAAATCCACAAGCCTATGTTGATTTAGTGATTGATGAAATGATCCCTGCCGTTGCCATTCAAGGAATTGCCAAGTTCTGTGATGTTTTTTGTGAAACAGGAGTGTTCGCACCGGAACAATCTCAAATGATCTTAGAACAAGGCAAAGCCTACGGACTAATTCCTAAAATTCATGCAGATGAATTAGAAGTCAGCGGCGGTTCGCACATTGCTGCTGAAGTCAACGCCATTTCTGCAGACCATTTGTTGGAAACTGAAGAGGAACAGATGATCAAAATGGCAGAAGCCGGTGTGATTGGGGTTTGTTTACCTGCAACCTCGTTTAATCTTGCTAAGGGCAAATATGCCAGGGCAAGAGCAATGTTGGAGCATGGCATGGCGATCGCTTTGTCTACCGATGCAAATCCAGGATCTTCTCCGACCGAGAATATGCAATTTGTATTGTCGTTGGCTTGTCTTTATTTAAAGCTGACACCGGCCGAGGCGATTATGGCAGCAACGCTGAATGCCGCTCATGCTATTGGTTTAGGTCATGAGATCGGCAGTATTGAGGCAGGAAAATTCGCAGATTTTGTTGTGATG
>CAZAFY010000191.1:0-3011 GCA_964484445.1 uncultured Eubacteriales bacterium | reverse complement strand
AAAACCCCATTACGTCATTTAGAACATAATCGATATCGCTTGGGCTATGGATTAACAGAATATCTCTTTACCCAGGAGGGACTAGTCAGTGTCACCGGTCCGACCGTCACCAAATATACGTACTTAGCGGACAAGATGATCCCTGCCGAAGTTGCCTTGCCACTCTGCGGCTATTATTACAGTGAAGAACTCGAATCGCGTTATGAAATTTTGTATCGTGACGGGTTCCTTTATGTGAAGCACTTCCGCCATGGCGAGCATCGCCTTTACAAAGCTTCGGGAGACAATACTACCTATTTCGCTTGGAATGGTGAAGTTAATGGTATCTTGAAATTCATCGCCGATGAAAAGGATTGTTATAGCAAAATTAAGCTCTCGGGAGGGCGTGTCTTAGATTTAGAACTTCAAAGAGTGCAGCGATAATTCTGCGATAACAAAGCCGGAACCCCATATAGCAGGGTTCCGGCTTTGTTGTTGTATTTTTATTAGGACCAGTCGTAGAGAACTTCGCCATCCATTTCTAAATAATTGGGGTTGACCGGATCATCCGGGAAGAATCGAACCACGAAACTACTGCTCGTCTCTTCGCCTTTGGCGCTGAGGTACTCAACCGTTGAGGTGATCCAGATCTTGCCCAAGTATTCCATGACCTGATAATCACTTTCTTTCTCAGGGAAAACAGCAGTAGTGGGTCGCGATAGCGCTGCTTTGACCACCTCTTGCGCGCCCGACCAGAAAGGTTCAGGCTTTTCCACGGTCAAAGCACCAAAGATACTTTGATGAAAGGTAAACACTGCGGCACCGTAGCCTTGATCTTCGCCAAGTTGATAAAACGCCAGTTCTTCGATTCTGGGAGTAATTCTCTGATACACTCTAGTGGTATCATTGATCGTGATCTCTCTGGCTTTCCCAGTCAGTTCGATGCCATAGCGAAGAGCCGTTTCTACGTCGCCTTCATAACGCCAGCGTTCACCATTGACAACTTTTAACCGAACCAACTTATCTTCATAGAAGTAAAAGGTATAGGTCAACTTGCCTTCTTCTCGGGTCGCACGATAAACCGACAACGTGTAGCTGATGTCGGCACTCTGTTTGATGAACTCATCTTCGATTTTTTCAATGGGAGAATATTCTGCTTCGATGCTGGCAACACTGCTTCCGGCTAATTCTTCCACTTCAAAGCCAAAGCTTGGAAGCGTAGAAACAATAGGATCTCCTTCAACAGGCTGCTCTATAACGGGATTTGCAGCTTGCCTTTCTTGCCACCGCGTATATGCAATGCCTACCGCACTTCCTAAGAGAACCATTAAGACCATAAGGACTGCATAGCGTTTGTATTGCAAAGAACGCTGTTCTCGCAAAATATCGGCTTCTGCTTGAACTTTCAAAATTGTAGAGGTTGCCATGGTTTCTGTTTGATTTCGCTTTTCTTCTTCCAGCAATTCTTTTTTACGTTGTTCAAATTCCTGTTGGGTGATCATTTTTTTATCGTAAGCAATTAACAGCTTCAGCATTTCATCATAGGTATTGATACAAATCACGTCCTTCCCAGATCAACAACCGTACTGTTTATTATTATACCCTCTTTTCCGATTGCTTACAACAGGAAATTCGATTTGCTAAAAACCTGTGCGTCAAATCACATGCGCAAAGTCCAGAATTGTGTTATAATTGATTTATGTTTTAAGAAAGAGTGAGTTGATTTTATGAAGTCGAATTTAAAGAAAAGGTTCTTTGTGCTTTTGGGACATTTGTTTGTTGGCCTAGGTGCTTTGGGTATTGTGCTACCCATATTGCCAACAACACCGTTTCTTTTATTAGCTTCGGCATGTTACCTGCGCGGCTCAGAGAGACTGCATCGTAAGCTCTTATCTCACCCTGTCTTTGGTAAAATCCTAGCAGATTATATACAACACCGAGCGGTCAGTAGAAAGAACCGGCGTAATGCCCTGGTACTTTTGTGGACTTCGCTACTTTTATCGATTGTTATTAGTTCAAAACCGTTGCTGATGATTCTGCTCCCTTTCATTGGCATCGCTGTTACCATACATTTGTTGCGCTTACGCACTCTACCCAGTGAAGAAGCAGCATAACACATTAAAAAACGAAAACCCCGGCAACAGATTCTTTGAACTGCTGCCGGGGTTCTTTATTTTAGGGGATTGAAATCATTAGAAGCATTGGGCCACTGACAACGATGTTACCGTTGGCCTCAAAGACATCGACGGATTCAATGATGATCTTCATTTTGGCAAACGCGTTTTCCACGACAAAAGTCGCTTCTTCCAGATTGATTTCACCTTTCTCACCGGTTCGCTCCCTTAGACGCTCATACAGCTCCATGAGCTTAAACTCTAAGATCACTGTTCCGGAAGAATCTCTGAGCTCAATGTTTTGCAAACCATTGACCATGGTCTGTCCCAAACGATACTGCTCCTCTTGAATCACAAACTCGCGTTGGAACATCGATCCTTCTTTGTTGCCTTCCGAGAAAATCACTCGAGTCAGATACTGATAATCTTCCGTAAACAACTCTAAGTCTTGGGTCAAGAATAAATACATTCTTACAGTATCGGGTTCTTGGTATTCATACAAGGGGAAACCAAATGTTTTTTCAAAATACCAATCATAGTAGACTTGGAACCCTTCCGGTAACCAAGACAACTGATCAAGACGACCGATTCGTTCCAAATAGAACAACGACTCGGTTATCTTTTGACGATCTTCTTGGGAAACCGGGGTGGTGATTACAACCTCATCGTTTTGAATCATGTCGTATTTCATTAGGGCGCTTTCCAAATGATTGATATGACTGTTGCGACCAATCGTAAATGCGTCTATAGGCGGGGTGATTGACAGAACCAAGAAGAACACCAGTAATCCTGCGACGATCCCCTTCTTTTGCCAACGCGCAATGCTTAAAGCAATTCCGGCCAAGATGGCAAAAACGCCATAGAGAATAACGAAGTAGCGCTGATGAGTCATGGGGTTTTGCTGAATGGTCAAAACCG
>CAZAFY010000190.1:0-3033 GCA_964484445.1 uncultured Eubacteriales bacterium | reverse complement strand
AAAAACCAAGAAGTCGTTTGCAAACGGCTTCTTGGTTTTTTTAGTTTCAACTAAATCATCAGTTGGGCAACAAAGTGATCCTTTTCAAGCTTGAATTCAACAAAGCCATTTAGCTTTTCAACGGTCATAACAATGCTCTTAATTCCTAACCCGTGTCCAGCTTTATTCGTTACTGGGTAGTTACCCTCAAATTGCACTTCTTCCGTGTAATTGTTTTTAACCTGACAAAAAAGCTTGCCGTTTTGTTGTTTGGCTTCGACGTAAATAAAAGGGTCAAGCTTGACCTGCTTACTTGCTTCTAAAGCATTTTCTAAGAGGTTCCCTAAGATAACGCAGCAATCCACCAAGGAACGTTGTTCTAATGCCGCCCGATCCAGGCTTACTTTAGTTTCGAAACGGACGCCTGCAAGATCCGCGAAGGAGGCATAGGATGAAAGAATCAAGTTAATAGTCTCATTCTCGCAAAAGCGTTTGATTGCACTGGCTTCTAAGGTGTGGTCGAGTTGTCGAATATAATCGCTTGCTTGCTGGAGCTCTCCGCTTTTTAAATGGTTGTCCAAATAGCGAAGGTGATGTCGAAAATCATGTCGGTATATAGCTGCTTGCGTCTGTGATTGACGCAAATTTTCTAATTCCTTAGCCGCTTGGTTGATTTGTATTTCAAGTAACTGTTGATCGATTTTTGCTTTTGAGCGTTGCTGTAGGTCAGAAGCAATCAGTAGCACAAAAATAAAATAAGCAATAGACATGAGGGATGGCATAAATTCGACCGCTACCTGGCTACCTTTATAAAGGATATCGCTGTAGACCGTTGTGCCGTAATCGAAACAGTAATAAAAAAAAGGCACGATTCCAAATAAAAACTGAGCGCGCTTTGATTGTTTCATTAAACTTTGAACTGGAACGGTAACGTAATGGGTCAGGAGATAATATAACGGAAGAGTAACAAGGATTTGGATCGAATACCAAAAATTCATATCATCGAAAGCCAAAAGAATCAAGCTCCCCAGCCAGCGCCGAGTTTGACAGCATAGGTAAGCTGCAAAGACAGCAGAAGCAGCCATGAGGGGTGGCACTTTAGTATAGTACACCAAAAATATTAGGAGGGGAAGATGAACAAAAAGCGGATAAAGTTTTGCCGTGATCTCTTTTCCCAGTAACAAGAACAGTATAAGTTGAACAAACGTCGTAGCACCGCAGAAAAGCAGCACTCCCCCAATGTTTTTACGAGTGATTTTAACTCCCGCAAATGAAATCGAGACAAAAATGCCAAAGAGGAGGACGGTTTCATAATTGAGAAGTTCCAAAAACATGGTGAATGTCATGCATCGACCTCTCGAAAAACCTGCGATAAGAAGGCATGAGCGATCTCGTCGTGGCGCCCTCTTGCTAAAGGGATCTGCGTTCCTAAGACGGTAATAACTTCTTTTTTAGTGACCTCTTTGACATGTCGGAGATTTACAACATAGGATCGGTGAGGCTTTATTACATAAGAAAAGCGAAGCAGTTCTCGTTCCAATTCGGCAAGAGTTCCTTCCGTTTGAAGGGACGTACCGTTTCTAAGGGTCAGAAGAATCGTTCGGCGCTGAATTTCACAATGAACCAAATCAGAAAGAAGGATCCGTTTCAAGCTTTTACCATCGTGGAGAATGATGCTTTCAGCCTCCTTATGCTTCGCAGTGTGAAGAAAGCGTTGCAAAATTTCGAAAAACCCCATCTTTTCCACTGGTTTGAGCAGATAGTATGAAGCGCCCACGGCATAACTGTCCACTGCGAACTCGGAGGATGAAGTTAAGAAGATGATTTTTACCGCCTCGTTGAATTGACGAATCTGTTTTGCAGTTTGGATTCCATTCATCCCCGGCATCAAAATATCGAGAATGATAACATCAAAGTTGTTGTCTTTCTCGATTGCGTCAAGTAAATAGAAGCCGTTTTCAAAGTGCTGTACCTGGAAAGCAATACCAGTTTGCAGGCTGTATTCATTAAAGAACGAGACTAACCGGTCACGTTCTTTTTTGTCGTCGTCGCATAGTGCGATCTTCATGACCTCACCTCATTTCTGTCTAAGAATCTCTATAAATTATACCATAACATTTCGTGCCGCGAAACTGGCATTTCGTGATAAAAAGAACAGAATGTGTCTACTTTGTGTTATTTTTAACTAGGATAAGGAGGTGGTTTCATGGTTCCTTGGCTCATTGCTACAGGAGCACTTGTGTCCTTCATTGCGCTTTGGTTACGCACAACACAGCGTGAGCTTTTACCTTTATGGGAAGGGGTTCAAGGTGCAGAAAAGCAAGTTCGTTTGTATGGGGATCTTCTCGGTCAATCTCAAGAAGATTTGGAGAAAAAAGTCTATATGGAAGAACGCTACGACCTTTGTTGCTTTATGTATGCATCACAAGTAAGGCGCTATAATGAAACCCTTCAAAACCGCTTCAATGCGCCGGCAGCATGGATTTTAGGATTTCGCTCCGCCCCGGAGGTGATCGAATTTGATCTATAGTTGCGAGCAATGCCATTTCATATTTCAACGGATTGGCAAAGTTGAGGTCTGTCCACTATGTAACAGTATTCAGTTACAGGTGAAGGAAGAGAGTTCAACAGATAAAACTCAAAGGATCTTAGAAGAAGAAAGGACAGTTAAAGAATGAATAAACGGAAATTCCTCAGCTTGTTACTTGTTTTCAGTATGGTATTGACCTCTTTACCGATTCGTATCCAGGCAAATGAACCTACACTTGAGACTTCGGTCGAGAGCACTGCCCCCAACTTCTTCTCCGATGTTACTGAAACCGATTGGTTTTATGATTCTGCCTTCTATGTTTGGAGCAATGGGCTATTTCAAGGAGTCGGGGAACAAGAATTTTCTCCCCAAGGAAGCATGACCCGTGCTATGTTCATCACAGTATTGGGGCGGATGGCAGAGGTCGATACAGCCTCTTTTACCGAAATTTCGTTATTTCGCGACGTTGAAGCAAAGGAATGGTATACCCCTTATGTGCAATGGGCAACCAAATTGGGGATCAC
>CAZAFY010000189.1:0-3034 GCA_964484445.1 uncultured Eubacteriales bacterium | reverse complement strand
ATCGTTGTCCAGATCGCCTGCAATAGCCCGAACTGCACCGGGCATTGAAGCCAGGCGGCAAGTTCTTGTTCGATGTTTTCACTCCCCTTTACAACCAAGGCAAAAAGGAGACTCAATCTTGGTCGATCCGCGAGAAAGGTGGCTTCTGGAGTGCCAAACCTCACATCTGCTTCGATGCCGACTTTTATTACGAGAACAATTTGATCGATGTGAACCGTATCGTGCTTGTTGAAGAGCAGGAAGTTCGCTGCTTGAATATTTGGAACACCTGTTTCACTCAAGAGTCCATTGAAGAAGAGTTAAAACCGATGGGGTTTGCATCGCTGCAGTTTTATGCATCGGTCGCAGGAACAAAGGTCGATGATTCATTAAATACATTATGTATCGTTGCAACCAAGAAATAGCTGCATTTCACAGCAAAGAGGCGAAAGATCATGATTTTATCGGGTAAAGAGATTCAAACCCAAGTAGAGCAAGGGCGAATTCGTATCGAGCCCTTTGATGAAACACGCTTAAATCCCAATAGTTACAATTTGCGTCTGCATAATGAGTTACTCGTCTATACCGATGCGATTTTGGATATGAAAAAGCCCCTCAACACCGAAACGTTGATTATTCCGGAGGAAGGGCTGGTTTTGCAACCGGGTAGGCTTTATTTAGGCAGAACCTTTGAGAGAACTGCCACCGATTATTATGTACCGATGTTAGAAGGTCGCTCGTCCATTGGGCGCTTAGGCTTGTTCATCCATGTAACTGCCGGTTTTGGCGATATAGGTTTTTCCGGATTCTGGACTTTGGAAATTCAATGCATTCAGCCGGTGCGGATCTACCCCATGATCGAGATTTGCCAGATCTATTATCATACTATTGAAGGAGATTTCGTCTCCTACAAAAATGGTAAATACCAAAACAACACCGGTATTCAGCCGAGCTTGATGTATAAGGATTTTGAGAAGCTACGCTGATTCATTGTGGCATCCGCTCCATGGGATTCAGGTTTAATTGCAGACGCTCCACGATGGTTTTCAGCCGTTTTTCCCTACCTGCCTCCGTTTTGGTGGCTACATACGATAAGGCATAGGTCTTCTGCACTGAACGCGACATCTTCTTATAGTTATCAAGAGCGATGGTGTTCGGCTGCAATAATTCAATAAAGGTTTCTACGGCATCATCGGTCAGTGGTTCTGCTTTTGTGGCAGCCCATTGGCCGTTTTCTTTTGCCTCCAGAATTTTAGCACGTCCGAAGTCGGTCATGAGTCCGTTTGCTTCCAGTTTCTCTGTGATTCCTTTGTTCTTCTCAGACCAGTGGCTGGTTTTGCTGCGTTGCTTAAAGTATTTCATATAACTGGAGTCATCAATACTTTGCATCTTTCCATCGATCCAACCAAAACACAGAGCTTCTTCTAAGGCTTCCGCTGCGGTCAAAGTTGGTACAGATTTATCCTTACCAAAGATCAACCAGATTCCTTCATCGGACAAAGCGTTTTGGCTCAACCAGGCACGAAATTCTTCGCGTGTGCTAAATTGCATGGTTACCATATAGTGTAACCCTCCTATGATGAAATTGTATACTTAACAGAATCGTATTCCGTTTTTCGAAATTTGTCAAGATGTGGTAAATAGAACCTAAGAATAAATGACGAACTATGGATTTTCTGAATGAAATCACCCGTTGTCATAAATTCATAGATAGTTACTACGCCACCGAAGGGACAAATACGGAAATTTGCATAATCTGCCTTACATTACCAACCTTTTTCTTCTCGATCACCACAGATGTTAACCCCCTTTACATTTGTGATAAGGATAGCGTCAAAGTTTGGCAAAAGTGTGTTTTCTCAATTTCAAATCAGTGTTTTTCCGAAACAAAAAAGACCTAGTAAAAGGTCTTTTCGTATACAAATTCAATTTTTTTAAAAAAGGGGACTGTCCCCTTTTTTACGTTGTAGTATTCATCGCAAGAAGTGTTGCATTGACTTCAGCGCCGAGCACGATTACGATGCTGCTCATATAAAGCCAAAGTAAAAATACGATAACGCCCCCAAGGCTTCCATATGTTTTTGAGTAATTGCCAAAGTTATTAACGTAGAATGAGAATGCCGTTGATAATACGATCCAGAAGAGACTAGCAAAGATCGCACCAGGCATACTATCTGAGAATTTTATATTGTTCTCTTTTTTTACAGCTGGTGAAAACTTATACAGTGCAGTTAGAGAAAGAATCATGAATACCATTGGAATTAGAAACTTTAATGTTCTCCAGAGTGCAATAGTTGGTAAGTTATAGGAAGCGAAAATAGCATCAAATATGATTTCTCCAAAGATCAGCACCGTAAACGTAACGATGAGAATCAAAAATAGCCCAAAGGTAAAAAGTATGGATAACCCTTTCAATTGGATAAAGGGCCTAGATTCTTTTAAACCATAAGCTCTATTTACTGATTTTATAATCGCCATAGCTCCATTGGACGAAGCCCAAATACTACCGATTGCACCAATGGATAGCAGTCCTATGCTCCCATTTTGTATAATATCGTTGATTAGGTCATAAAAAAGTATTTTCGAATCTCCCGGTAATGGAGACAAGAGTTGCTGCAATATATCTGCATCTGCTAGAGGCGTAAATTGCAGTATGCTTAAAAAAGAGATAATAAATGGAAATATCGCTAGTATTAAATAGAAGGTTAATTGTGCTCCGATTTCTGTAACGCCATCCGCTTCAAATCGAACTCTCATTTGTTCCATAAATACAAACCATTTCTTACTTTTATGTTTTTCTATAAATTCATCGAGTGTCTTTTTCACATGAACCTCCTTGCTATACTATATAAAGTATTTCTTGATGTCTTACTCTTCACCGAGTAAATTCCGAGGACCGATTAGACTGAACTCCCTTTGACACGAATCGAAAGGGCAACCACAACAAAGTGGCTGTTTTTTACAATGAGCCTTCCCGTGGTCAAGAAACAACCAGTGATAGTGACCGTACTAATTCCTCACATCTTCATCAAAGAGCGTTATCTGCTGTTCTTTC
>CAZAFY010000188.1:0-3092 GCA_964484445.1 uncultured Eubacteriales bacterium | reverse complement strand
AACTTTTTATTTAGTGGATGACGATCCCAGCATTCGCCGTATTCTTCATAAAATCATTGAAGGAGACGAACTCGGCCGAGTCATCGGTCAGGCTGACGACGGTGAAAAAGCCGAAGTTGAAATCGCCAACATGACCCCCGATGTTGTTCTAATTGACCTACTCCTTCCGAATCAAGATGGTGTGCAAACCATTCAACATTTACGTGAGAAAAATTATAACGGTCAGTTCATTATGATTTCTCAGGTTTCGGAGCAAACTTTGATCGGTCAAGCTTATGCAAGCGGAATCGAATTTTTTGTCCACAAACCTTTGAACAAAGTTGAAATCGTTTCGGTCATCAAATCGGTCATGGAAAAAATGCAGTTACAAGAAGCGATCGCCACGATCCGCAGTTCTGTAAGCAATTTAGAACCGGGTGATCCAACGGTTGCTATGGAAGCCGCCAGAAGAGCCAATACCTTCGACATCGATCGAGCTCGTAAGGTCTTACTTCGTATCTTATCCGATTTAGGTGTTTTAGGAGAAGCTGGATGTCGTGATATCATCACAATTATCCTTTTCCTCTTAGAAGATTACGAGCCGGGTGAAGGGTTGATCCAGTTGCATCATTTGCAATCGGTCTATAAATCTGTTCGTGAACAGTACGAAAAGACTCAAGAAAAGGGTCCTTCTTATGACGAAAAAGCTATTGAACAACGCGTTCGCCGTGCCGTTGGTGCTGCATTACATAACGTAGCAGCTTTAGGAATTGAAGATTACGGTCATCAATTATTCAACACCTACGCAAACCGTTTGTTTGATTTCTCTGAAGTTCGTAATGAAATGCGTTACTTACGTCAAGAATCCCCCTACCATGGTAAAATCAACGTTAAAAAATTCCTGGAAGCTTTACTCATTGAAGTTCAGCAACAAGCCAGAGATTAATGAAGTTCAAAAAGACGCTTCCTTTTACGGAAGCGTCTTTTTTTAGGAGAAGATCATGAAAAAAATCATCATAACCGGTGCTTCCGGCAGTATTGGACGTGCCGTGGCACAAGTTCTTGCTTCTAAAGACTCCCAGCTTTTTTTGCATTATCGTAGGGAGAACCCGGATTTCTTGAACGTAGTACATCTTCTTAAACAGAATGGGATTCCTGTTCTTCTTTACAAAGCAGATTTTAAGGAGCCACACCAAATCGATCAGATGATGTCTTCTGCTTTGGAGCAACTTGGTCCTATTGATCTCTTAGTGAATAATGCCGGTCTCGGGCATAGTGGTTTGATTCAAGAGATGAGTTTAGAACAATGGCAAACCTTATTACAAATCAACTTGACATCGGTTTTTACAACTAGCCAACGGGTCCTACCGGGGATGATTCAACAAAAGCGCGGCAACATCATCAATATTTCTTCAATTTGGGGAATGTGCGGCGCTTCTTGTGAAGTTGCTTATTCTGCTACGAAAGCAGCCATCATCGGTTTCAGCAAAGCTTTGGCAGCCGAGGTTGGTCCAAGCGGAATTCGGGTAAACTGCATAACCCCGGGGGTTATTGACACTCCTATGAATGCGCTTTACTCTTCTCAGGAATTAGCCGAGTTAGCTGAAGATATTCCTTTGCAAAGATTGGGTAAGCCAGAAGAAGTTGCTGGTTTGGTTCGTTTTCTGGCTTCGGATGAAGCCTCTTACATTACCGGTCAATCCATTAGCCCAAACGGTGGCTTACTACGCATGTAGCTCTCTTCATTCTTTTACTTGGGGGTCCATTGGATCATCATTCCGTTCGTGTCTTGGTGTGTTCCGATAATTTCTTGAAAAGGTTTGCAAACTGCCTTCAGACGGTAGTTTGCTTTTTTTTCGTTCTTCTTCTCTCTTTCGTTCTTCTTCTTCAACTTGCTCGCTATTGAGCATCTTTTCCAAAGATTCACGCGGAATCATCAATTTAAAAGTAGTGAGTCCTTTTTTCGATTCAACAGTAACCTCACCACCCAGACTTTGAACAATTGAATGTACGTGGGTCAAGCCAATACCGGTCGATTGCATACCGTTACCTGAGAATTTCGTGGTATACCCCGGGGCAAAGATAATTTGTTGATCCATTTCTTCAATTCCCGGTCCATCATCGGTGACTGTTATAAAGATATGCCAACCAATAACACTGGAATTGATCTGAATATGACCGGGCGATAATTCGTTCGCCTCAACGGCATTGGAGACCAAGTTATTTAATATTGAAATCAACGAATGATACTCTTTTGTTCGGAATCGATAATTTAGTTGACTGGTAAAAACGATTTCCTTTTTCAGGCGTTTGGCATAAGAATCGTTGGTCGAGAAGATGATACTGATGATATCTTCTAAACCCATATCTTCACCGAGATTTTCTGCTGTGATCAATTTCTCGATACCTGCAACAATACGCTGATAATCTTTTTTGATCTCATGGATGTCCTTGGCCACATCTAACGCATCCAACGTGAGTTTATCTCCACGCTCATATTCCTTTTGCTTATCTTGTAAGGTCCGATACAAAGCATAAGCTTTCGCCATGGTTTTTTCAATGTCGCCGGCAGATTTCTTAAGAAAAAACGCTTCTGCATGTAACCCGTTGAGTAGCATAAGTAGATCTTCATACTTGGCTTTTTCTTGTTCGGCCAATTCGACGATTTGTCTTCTACGAATGATATAGAAAAATGCTACAATGATTGCCGTTCGGAAGGCAGCCGCATAGACCATTTCTCTCAAGGTCGGGAAACCTGCAGCTAAGGCAACTTGCTCGTTTCGTAAAACCATTTCTAAAAAAGTTGCTAATAAGTCCGATAAAAATAACCAGGCTGCAACATAGGTGGGTTTCTCAACGTTATGGCGTATATCGGCTGCGGTTTGAACAAAAGCATTGGTGATATAATATCCCAAAATCGGCCAATTTAACTTGAGCGCTAATTCCACCAGATCACTGGCTTCGGCTGAAGGAAGTAAGAACACGGCTTTGATCAAAATCACCGTCATACCTGTGAAAAAGGCTGTGATGAAAATCCCCATGTCTTTCCAAAAAAGCAATGCAAAACTGAAGGCGATGATTCCCAACCCAAATTCCTGGGTTCCACCCAAGGT
>CAZAFY010000187.1:0-3139 GCA_964484445.1 uncultured Eubacteriales bacterium | reverse complement strand
CGTGAAAACCCCGATTTTCACGGTAGCTTAGTGCAGAGTTTTTTCCACAACTCGATCATTGGCCAGGCCTTCACCTTGTCTACCAACGAACTGATTCCAAATCAGGCCATGTGTGAAATGTTCGGCTACACAGCCGAAGAATTGTCTCGCCTACAATGGAGCGATCTCACTTACCCGGAAGATTTAGAGAAATCACAGCAATTGATTCAGTCCATGGAAGATGGAAAAACCGATGCAGGGCGCATTGTCAAACGCTATTTGCGCAAAGACGGTTCGATCTTTTGGGCAGAAGCCTATGTTTCGCTTTACACCAACCCTGAAACCCAAACCTCCCATAACTTGACCACCATTGTAGACCTAACCCGGCAGGTAGAATATGAGCAAGAAGCCGAGCAAATGAAGCAAACCTTTGCTACCTTTATTGATGCCAGCGATGATAAGATTTTTTTGAAAGACGAGAAATTCCGCTATGTCATCGTCAACGAAACCGCTGCCAAGGCGCGAGGGGTCAGCAAGGAAGAGTTCATCTTAAAACAAGCTCATGATTTTATGGGAGCAGAAGAAGCAGAAGCACGCCTCCTGTCCGATAAGGAAGTTGTGCAAAGCCAAAAGGTTGTTATCAGCGAAGAACAAAACGGCAAACGCATTTTTGAAAACCGAAAATTTCCGGTTCCCTTAGGAAATGGCAAAATTGGCGTGGGCGGCTTTGTTCGAGACATCACCCAAGCTGCGCATCAGCGGGAATTGTTGAGAAAGATGGCCGAAAGCAACCGCATTATTACGGAATGCATGACCCGCACCTTTTCTAATACACGGGCTCAAGTGGATTTTGCGTTATCGGAAGCTTTAAAGCTTACCGAAAGTGAATGTGGAATCATCATGCTATACGAGGAAAAAAGCACCCAGTTTGAACTCTTTGCGCATTATTCGCATAACGAAGTCTGCCGCATCAAAGACGGCAGCGAAAAGTGCTTTACCTTAGACCAAGCCGGTTTCTGGGGAGAATCGATCCGTCAGCGAAAAACGGTGGTGTTGGAACAACCGTTTTTTGCAGAAGAAGAGCACCACTTACCGTTTGAACATCGTCCTTTAAAAAGCTTGATGACCTTACCCATGTTTGAAGGGAAGAACATCGTAGCTTTAGTAGGTTTCTCCAATAAAGAAAATGGCTACAGTGAACACGATGTGGCAGCAATCACCTCCCTGATGAATGGAGTCTGGATGGCGGTCAACCGGCGCATGCAAGAACGCCGCACCGCTCGCCTTTTGGAACGCATGGAGGCGATGTTCAATAACCATGAAGCCGTCATGTTCTTATTGGAAGCTTCAACAGACAAAGTGCTCGATGTCAACCCAGCAGCTTTAAAATTCTATGGCTACAACCGAGAAGAAATGTTGCAAAAATACATGTATGAAATCAATGCCGAAGGCAAAGCGGTCTCGGAACGCTTGCGGGTCAGTGCCTTAGAAAGCAGCCAACGACGTTTCACCACCCAACATAAACTCAAAAACGGCGAGATCCGCAATGTAGACCTCTTCAGTTGCCCGGTCCCCTTTGGTGGTGAGACGCGGCTGTTCACCATCCTTTTTGATGTCACCGAACAAATCAAAGCCACAGAGCAAATTGAATATTTAGCCTACCACGACCACATGACCGGCGTATATAACCGCCGCTTCTTTGAAGAGACCTTTGGCTTATTAGCCGATAGTGGGCAGCAATTCCCTATTGGTGTGATTATGGGCGACATTAACGGCTTAAAATTGTTTAACGATGCCTTTGGTCATCACAAAGGAGACGAGGCGATTCGTAACTTGGTGCAAACCTTGCAGGCCACCTTGAAACCGGAACACCATTTAGCCCGAATCGGCGGCGATGAATTTGCCATTTTGGTGCCCCAGACCAGTGAAGTGGAACTGAAACAACTGGTCCGTGAATTGGAACAAATCTTTCACCAGGAGGACCCCAAGAATGAACTGCGCAGCCTGAGCATCTCCCTGGGCTACAGTATTCAGCATAACCAAGACCAAAACCTAAACTGGCTTTTGAAAGAATCGGAAGCCTTTATGTATAACCGAAAATACTACAAAAGCCGCAGTTTTAGAACCGGTGCCATACAATCCATTATGGAAACGCTCTTTGCTAAATCTGCCTATGAGAAGCTGCACGCCGAACAAGTGGGTCAGCTCAGTGAAGAATTGGCAATAGCCTTAGGCGTGGAACCGGAAATGGTTGAAAAGATTCGCTACGCCGGTTATTTGCACGATATTGGTAAAATCAGCATTGATGATAGTATCCTTAATAAACCTGAATCCCTAACCCCCGGCGAATGGGAAATTATGAAGCTGCACAGTGCAAAAGGCGCTAAAATCCTGAGCAATGCGGTAGAGTTTCACCAAATCGCCGAATGGGTCTTGGCACACCATGAACAACCAGACGGCAAGGGCTACCCGAACCAACTCAAAGCAAACGAGATTCCCTTGGCTTCTAAAATCATTGCCGTGGCCGATGCCTACGCTGCCATGACAGTGGATCGCCCCTACCGAGCGGCCCTCAGCAGTGCAGATGCCTTAGACGAACTGAAGCACGGTGCCGGAAGTAAGTGGGATGCGGGTATAGTAGAGGCGTTGATTGCACTGAAAATTTAAACATTTTGTGAACAATCTTGACAAAAGAGGACTCTGGTGGTATAAAATAATTAGCACTCATCAAGAGAGAGTGCTAACAAAAATATTTTACAAAGGAGTTGTTGATCATGTCAGGACTGATTCCATTTAACAGAAGGAACACCGGTCTCGCACGCACAGGTTCAAGTTTTGATGATTTTTACAACATGCTTGACGACTTTTTCAGCGATAACATGTTGTCAGGCCGCAGCTTAATGAAAGACACCTTCAAAATTGACATTGAAGAGACCGATTCCGAGTACCGCATTGAAGCCGAGTTGCCGGGCGTCAAAAAAGAGGAAATTGAATTGGGTGTCGAACACGACAACCTCTGCATTACTGTTCGCCGCAATGAAGAAGTGAACAAAGACGGAAAGAACTTTATTCACCGTGAACGCCGCTATGGTTCCATGAGCCGTAGCATCCGCTTAGCCAACGTCAACACCGGCGAAATCAAAGCCAAACTTGAAGAAGG
>CAZAFY010000186.1:0-3166 GCA_964484445.1 uncultured Eubacteriales bacterium | reverse complement strand
GTTCACTTTCGCAAAACGAAGTAAACGTGATAAAGTACAGTTCTTCCCTATACCAGATCGACGCTTGTTTACGAAAGTAACACAAATCAAGCCAAATGAACTTTGGCTATATATTAAATGTTTTATCCATAAAACTACGCGTTCACTGGCATATGATACCTCCGAAAATTCGATGGGCCTATTATAGCATAGAATCAAGTTTTGAAACAAGTTTGAAACCTCAAAAAATTATCTCAACCAATCACAAAATTCTTTGATTTCACGGTCTAATTCTTCGCTCACGTTTTTAAGCGGATCCACGAATCTAGCTGTAGCCATAACTTCGGTGGCTTTCGATTCTTCTTTAACCTGATCAAAGAATTTGTCGGCAGTTCCTCCGGAGCAACAAGCAAATATCGCTATTTTTTTATTCTGAAGGGAGTTATCTCTTAAGAACGTACGCAAGGGCGGAGCATAGGTGCTAGCCCAAATGGGGGACCCTATAATCACTGACTCATACTCCTCAGTTTTAAAATGATACGGTTCAAGTTTTGGATGCTCTCTAAATACTGCGCTCTTTCCACCCCAAAAATATTTGCTAACGTTCCCTGTAGGGTATTCCTTTACTGGAACCAATCGGATTAAGTCAGCCCCCAGCTCGGCGGCCATTTTTTCTGCAACAAACTTGGTGTTCCCTTCAAGAGAGTAATATACGATCGCAGTTTTCTTTTCAGTCATACTCATAATCACACCTTCCATAAATTATAGTTTCAACACAGCAACGACTTCATCTCCACATATTTCTCCGTTTTCCACAAAACCTAAGGAGTGATATAAAGCTTTTGCAACTTCGTTTTCTGGTTCATAAGAAAGCCAACAATGGCTCGCTTCCCCACAAGGCCATGTGCGAATGTAGTCGAGCGCGGTTTGCATAGCTTTTCTGCCCAAACCCTTGCCTTGGTAGGATTTATCGATCATGAAACGCCAGATACAATAGTTATGAGCAGATACACGGGGGTCTTCGTCTTCGCCATCGGTACCATAGCCAAACATCACAAAACCAATAGGTTTATCTTCGTGATAAATACCAAAAGGTAATGCCACCCCACCGGTGGTAATGGTCACATAGGCTTGCAAAATGCTTTTGGTGTTGGTAGCAACGAAACCCTTCTGATGCTCATGCACCGAAAGATTTATGATATCCCAGAGGTTATGGTCGTCAACTTTTTTTAATTCCATAGCTATTTCCTTTCAATGATCTGAATAAAAAATGAAAGAAGACTCGTAGTATTGACTGTCAAATGTATAGCCGTCTTTGGTCATCAGTTCAATACAAGCTTCCACAATAGCGGGTTCAAAGAGTATACCCTTCTTGGCTTCAATTTCTGCCAAAGCAACTTCCAACCCTAAACTTGCTCGATATGGACGGTGAGAGGCCATAGCCTCAACAACATCGGCCACAGTCAGGATTCGTGCCTCGAAAAGGATCTCCTCTCCCTTTAATCCCTGCGGATAACCACTGCCATCTAACTTCTCATGATGTTGCCAAACCACTTCGGCTACCGGCCAAGGTAATCTGAGGCCTTTCAAAATACTGTAGCCACTTTCCGAATGGGTTTTGATGATCTCAAACTCAAAATGCGATAATTTGCTGGGCTTGACTAAAATTTCCGAAGGCAAAGAAAGTTTGCCAATATCATGTAAATAGCCAATCACCCGATTACCGGTAATTTGGAACTCCGATAACCCCAACTTTCTGGATATCGCTGCGGAAAGATTCCCTACCCGAATCTGGTGACTTGAGGTATAAGGATCTCTTGAATCGACCAAGGAAGTCATGATTCTTATGGAGCTCTGCATCGATTTATCTAAATCCAACGTCCTAACAGAAACCGTCTCTTCGAGGTTTTTCAAATATTCAATCTTTTCTTGCTCTAATACCTTATTTTGCACCGCCAATTCACGAATAATTGTTGCTTGCCGGACCGCTTTCAGTAAAGCCTCTTTCGAAATCGGTTTGTATAAATAGTCAAAAGCCCCTTGCTGTAAAGCAATTATGGCGGTTTCAACCGTAGGTTCCCCGGTCATCATTAAAATCGGTACATTCACAAGTAACTCCTGCAGCTTTTCCAATAATTCCACACCAGACATTTTTGGCATGATGATATCGCTGATCAAAATATCGTATTCTACCGTTTGAATGCGTTCTAAAGCTTCCATGGCCGTCTCTGCTGTATCAACAGCATAGCCTTCTTTCTCCAGTAAAATCCTTTATGTATCGTTTACTGGCGAACATATAACACATATTTTTGTCAAGAACCGCAATGGCATTGGGGTCGTTTTCAATGATATACTCCAACATCGTTTTCCAAAAAATCAGATCCTCATTCTGCTTCTTTTCTAGTCTATTCAATATGTTCACCCCCTAGAATTCCATTATGTTACATTATTCAGCGTATGAATGTAAAATCCTGCTAAATGTATTATCTTAAGTCCCATCCAGCTTTATCGATGCGGCTATACATAGCATACCAGCCATTTTGTTTAGCAAGTTGCTGAGGAGCTCCACTTTCAACGATCCCATTTTGCGCCACAATGTGGATAATATCGGCATCGATGATTCCGCTAAGCCGATGACTTATTGAAAAAATCGTTCTTCCTTCGCTCGTAGCACGGATAGCAGCAAAGATACGGGCTTCGGTTTGAGTATCCATGCCACTAGTGGGTTCGTCTAATAAAAGAACCTTAGGGTCGGCAGCTACGGCTCTGGCAATGGACAACAGTTGGATCTCTCCGCTCGATAATCCTGCTGCCCCCTCCCCGATCACCGTTTCATATGCTTTGGGCATAAGAGAGATCAGTTCATGAATGCCAACGGTTTTTGCTGCATGCTCCACCTGCTCTTGACTAATACTCGTATCCCCAAGAGTGATATTTTCAGCGATGGTGCCGTCAAATATTTGAGGCATCTGTGGCACAATACCAATCAGTCTGCGCCGCTGTTCGGGCGGTAAAACGAACGGATCGACTCCACAAACTCGCACGTTTCCCTTTTGTGGTGCATAGATCCCTGAAACAAGATTCATCAATGTCGTTTTACCAGCTCCGCTTCTACCAATGAAGACGGCTTTTTCCCCTTTTTCAATTGTAAGATTGATATTGTTCAAAACAGGGGTTTCTCCATAAG
>CAZAFY010000185.1:1874-3173 GCA_964484445.1 uncultured Eubacteriales bacterium | reverse complement strand
ATGAGAACCCTGACGCTGTTTTCTGGGTTGATATGAGATCTGCTGAAGATTATGCCAAAGGCCATATCACCAATGCAGTTAATATTCCCTACGCAAAAACTGGTGAGATGTTAGAAGTTATTCCTATGAACAAACAAGTCATTTTCCAATGCTATTCCGGACAAACTTCTGCTCAAGTAACAGCTCTAGCTAATATGCTTGGTTTCAATGCGGTTTCCTTCCTCGGTGGCATGAACTTTGGTTGGGCACCGTTGAACTTGGGAGAAGATACCCTTCAAACCACGGAAAACAAATTACCGGAAGCCAAAACCCCTGAATTAGATGAAGAACAACAAATCCTTTGGGATGCAGTAAAAGCTTATTTTACAGATAAGAATTATATCATTGCTCCTGCAGATTTGAACGATTTGGTTAGTGAAAATCCCGATGCTTTGATGATGTTGGATATTCGCTCTGCTGAAGATTTTGCCAAAGGTCACATTGACACTGCAGTGCAAATTGCCTTCAAGGAAGTCGGTAACAATCTGGATCAACTTCCCACCAACAAGCCTGTTTATGTTACCTGCTACACCGGCCAAACCGCTGGTATCACCATTGCTCCTTTACGTTTAATGGGCATTAATGCAATTAGCTTGAATCGCGGTATGACCGGTTGGACCGGTGCTGAATTGCCAGTAGTTACCGAATAATTTTCTTGCGGTAAAAATAAAAAACGGGAGGTGACGTCGTGAATCAGCCTATTGCCATGAGAAAATGGATTTTGGGTTTGTTGGCCGTTCTGTTGGTTGGGGTAACGATTGTAGGCTTCAGTCAATTGGGCGTCAACCCGACCGCCGGAGATTTGGTTCCCGAAGAACCATTTCCTTACAATACCGTAGATAGTTCCAGTTGTATTGCTTGCCATACCGACGAAACCGTCATCGCTGCTTCCGATTGGGGAAAAGATAAGCCGGTTGCTGTCGATACCGGTGGCTGAGGCGCTCCTGGACCGCAGCTGGAAGCTGTGCAAATGTTCCTTGTCTCAGAAGAATTCTTGGCTACGACTCACGGAAAATTAGGGTGCATTTCCTGCCACGGTGGGGAGAACACACTCGACAAAGCCGCGGCTCATGCTGAGATGGATCCATATCCCTCTAGCGATTTCGATGTTTCTTGTGGGAACTGTCATAATGATGTGACGACTACTTTTGGGACATCCATTCATTACACTTTAGCCGGAATTTCCAATGGATTGTTGGAATTTACCGATTTCACGCAACTTTCGGACTCTGAACATCATCAAGATGTTTTTGAGAACGA
>CAZAFY010000185.1:0-1774 GCA_964484445.1 uncultured Eubacteriales bacterium | reverse complement strand
AATGCTTGTCACGATAACACCAGAATTTGGCTCAGTGAAAAAGACATACGCGATACAGACAGCGAAGCCAGCCGCGAGCTGATTCCTGCCTTGCCGCCATCTCTGGACCACTAGAAAATTCTAGAACTGAAGACGGAAAGGGGAGAAGTCCCCTTTCCGTTCTTATGTCAATATGAGATGGGGGTAGAAGACCATTCAACGCTTCATAGGATTTATCACCAGCTTGGCTGTAGCAATTACCTTATTGCTTGCGATCGCCATTTATTCCATCATCGGGACCGTTTTGCCGCAAGGGTTGGCAGCAGAGATGTATATCGAACGCTATCCGAGTTTAGCAAACCTGATCATGACCCTGCAATTTGATCATGTTTATACCTCGGTGGTTTTTTATGTACTTCTCGGATTATTCGTGGTCAATTTGGTTGGTTGCACGTTGAAGATTTTGCCATCTCAAATCCGGCGCACCCAGAAAGATTATATAATGTCTCCTCGTAGCAACGCCGAAGAGCTGTACCAACCGGGAATGGATCAAGATTTATTGCGGCAATCTTTACAAAAGCAAAGGTTCGCTATTCTTGAAAAAGAAGATGGTTTTGTGGCCAGCAAGCATCGGTTTGGCCATATTGGATCATCCATAACCCATTTAGGGATCATTGTGATTATTATTGGAAGCATTATTGGTGCGGTTTTTGCTGATGAAGGCTTCTTTAATTTAATGCCCGGGGATGTGAAAAGCTTTCCGGAATATGGATTTGCTTTACGATTAGAAGATTTTTCTTTGGGATTCCGTGAAAACGGAACCGTAGAACAATATTACAGTAAAGTCAGTGTTATGAAGACGGGTCAAGCAGATAAAGAAGCTACCCTTTGGGTGAATCAACCCTTGGCAGTCAGTCCATTGAATTTTTATCAGACCTCCTATGGTTGGGCTAGTCGGTTGAAAATTGTCAATGGTGCAGGAGAAATCCTGTTAGCTAAGGTTTTACGCAATGGTGAATCCGCTTTCCTGCAAGATAACCACATGACGGTGTATCTTTACGGCTTTTATCCGAATTTCACCATTACTTCCGAAGGCCAACCGTTGACCATGACAGAGGAAGTGAAAAATCCTCATTATGCGGTGATTTTATATGAATTCGGAGAACATGTGGGTTCTTATATCGTGGAACCGGGTCAACCGATTGAGCGAGGCGACTTTCAAATCAGTTTTCAAGATTCCGTCCTGTATACCGGCTTGACCTACCGCAAAGATTTCGGATATGCTTTTGTTGTAGCCGGAAGTTTATTGATGTTCCTTGGCTTGATTTTCTCTTTTTATCTATATCCGAAACAAGTTCAAGTGACCTCTAACAGTGTTAAGGTTATGACTCGCCAAAATCCTTGGGGAATGACCTTCCAAGTGAAAAAACTGGTTGAATCAGCAATGACAGGGGAGGAGAATACCTCATGGAACAGATAATTTTTTGGGAAGAAACTTTATTTACGGTAGCTTTTATTGCCTATACAGCAGCGGCTTTGAGCTTTTTTGTTCACGTAGCGCTCAAAAAAGAGCTTATGGGCAAAATCGGCGTTTTGTTGACTTCTGCCGGGTTTCTGATTCATACCGCCGCCATTGTTTTGCGAGTGATCGAATCCGGACGACTTCCTTTCAGTAACCAATTCGAATTTGCCACCAGCTTCACCTGGGGCATCGTGCTTTGTTACTTGGTTTTGCATTATGCATATCGTTTTACCGCCGTTGGTGCTTTTGTAATGCCAATCGCCTTTTTAGTCA
>CAZAFY010000184.1:0-3179 GCA_964484445.1 uncultured Eubacteriales bacterium | reverse complement strand
CCAGCACAAGAACTTTCCATGTGGGTTGGAGTTTACTCAATTCCAACGCAGAGAAGATACCGGCAGGACCGGCTCCGACAATAATTACATCATACTTTGTTGCCATAGGGTCTATTATCTCCTTGCTCTATTTATCTTTGTTGACAAAACGGTTGATCGTCTTCAAGAAAAAAAGGTTCACGGTTCCGGTAGGACCATTTCTCTGTTTTGCAATAATGATCTCGGCTCCGTTGGGGTCGCTACTGTCGGTGTTGTAATAATCATCTCGATACAAAAACATAACCACATCGGCATTGGCTTCAATACCACCCGATTCCAACAAGTCAGACATCATTGGTCGTTTATCATTGCGGCTTTCCACCCCACGATTTAGCTGGGAGGCGACCAAAATCGGCACGTTCAATTCCTTCGCAATCGCCTTCAATGTTCGCGAAATGAACGAAATTTCTTGCTGACGCGATTCGGGCTTGCTGTCTAAGGTCATCAGTTGAAGGTAGTCAATCACCACAAAGCCAATGCCCAATTCGGCCTTCATACGCCGTAAACGAGAGCGGAACTCGACTACAGAAAGCGAAGGGGTATCGTCGATGTAGATCGGGGATGAAGATAACGGACCAATAGCTTTGGTGATTTTCTCCCAATCGGTATCTTCCAAAAAGCCATTACGCAGTTTATAAAGGTCCACTCCGGATTCGGAGCATAGGATCCTTTGTGCTAACTGCTCTTTGGACATTTCCAAACTGAAGAATACGCTGGGAACTTTGGTCGTGACCGCGGCATGTTGCATAATGTTCGTCATGACCGTGGTTTTACCAACACCCGGTCGAGCCGCCAAAATCAAAAGGTCAGAATTTTGGAACCCAGCGGTGAATTTGTCGAGATCATAGAAACCGGTGCTGACTCCAGTGACACTCGCGTGCTTATTCATCAGAGATTCCAATTCTTCATAGGTGTGGAAGAGGATATTTCCAATGGAAGAATAGGTTGCTCCGCCGCCCCGTCGATTGGCAATGGTGAGGAATTCTTTTTCAGCGGTATTAAGAATATCGCGTGCGGATTCTTCGCCGGTAAAAGACAGGTTGGTGATCTTATGAGCACTCATGATCATGGCACGCAAGGTGGCTTTATCTTGAAGCTCTTTGATGTAGGAGGGAAGATTAGCAGTAGTCGGTACGATTTCGGCTAATTGATTCAAATAACTGAGCCCTCCGGCGCTTTCTAAATGCTGACGACGGCGGAGTTCGGCGACTAAGGTGATCAAGTCCAAAGGCTCGCCACGGGCATAGAGTGCATAGGCGGCCGCGAAGATTTGTCGATGACTCTCACGATAAAAATCGGTTTCTTGCAGCTCTTCCATGACACTGGTCACAGCATTGCGTTCAATGATCAGAGACCCCAGTACCGACTGTTCGGCCTCTGGGTTATTGGGCATCATCTGTTCCGGCATCATAACACTCCCTTCCCTGTAGGTCTTTATAACAACATCAGTTGCATAGCCTCTTCAATGGTCTGGACCGACACCAGACGAACACCGTACATTTCTACTGGTAACTCTTTGCGGTTTTCTTCGGGGATCAGGATTTCTTTGATTCCGGCGCGAGCAGCTCCGTAGAGTTTGCCGTACAGTCCACCTACCGGTTTGATCAGTCCCTGCAGGGAAATTTCTCCGGTCATAGCAATGTCTTGTCGCAAGGGTTTGTTCTGCAAGGCGCTGATCAAGGCGAGGGTTAGCGCAGCTCCTGCTGAAGGGCCGTCAACATTTCCTCCCCCTATGAAGTTTACATGGACATCGTAGTCGTTCAAGCGAATATTCAAGATTTTTCGTATCACGGTAGACGCTACAAAGATCGAATCCTTGGCCATGCTACCTGCAGTATCGTTAAAACGAATCTGACCTTTTCCCGCTTCTTGAGTGGGGAACACCGCTGCTTCAATCTCTAAAACAGAGCCAGTAAAGCCAAATGCCCCTAACCCGAAGATCTGGCCTACTTTGCCGATCGGAGAAGATTTGCCGGCTGCCTGTGGGGATATTCGGCTGATTTGTAAGATCTCTTGGACATCGGCTACCGAGACATTCACGCTTTTACGACGGTCAAGTTTGCCTTCCATCCGGGAAATGACATAGCCATAACTGTCTGCTAAAATGTTGACGGCTTTGCGCGCTTCGTCGGTATGATCGGCAATCAGGGTCTCAGCGCCCGATTCAAGGTTGATTTTCAAACGTTGAGCGGCCCCTCTGACAACCTCTTCAATATCTTTCTTGTAAAGAGGGTCAAAGAAAACTTCTGCACAGCGAGAGCGGATGGCAGGATTGATCTCTTCAGGACTTCGGGTAGTAGCGCCAATGAGAATAAAGTTTGCCGGAGCTCCTTCTTCAAAGAGCTTATGAATATACTCCGGAGCATTGGTGTTTTCCGGGTCGTAATACGCCGATTCAAAATAGACTCGCTTGTCTTCCAAAACTTTGAGCAGTTTGGCTTGGAGCTGATAATCCATTTCGCCGATTTCGTCGATAAACAAAATGCCTCCATGGGCTTCTGTCACAAGTCCGGGTTTGGGTTCCGGAACAGCACTGTCGGCCAAATCACGGCGGGCTCCTTGGTAAATCGGATCATGTACAGAACCTAAGAGTGGATTCGTGATCTCACGCGGATCCCAACGCAGGGTAGTTCCGTCTACTTCAATAAAAGGAGCTTCTGCACCAAAAGCAGAGCGAGTAGAGCGACGCGCTTCTTCCAATACCAGACGAGCAACCGTGGTTTTGCCAACGCCCGGGGGGCCATAGAGCAAAATATGTTGCGGATAAGGCGTGGCTAATTTAGCCATGAGAGCGACCTTAGCCTGCGCTTGTCCCACAACTTCGTTCAAAGTTTGAGGGCGCATTTGCTCCATAGCCATTTTTGGGGCTTTCCGTTTTTCTAAATGAATCAAATCGTTCAGCTTGCGCAAGGTAATTTCGGTTTCAGGACCGTTTTCCTCTTTGATCAACGACAATTTAATGTCACGCATGTAATCTTCTTGTTGACTTTGCAGTCGTTCACTGACAATGCGTTCCAAGCGATCTTCAACCGAACGGCGGGCAATAAATTCTGCCAAGTCGTTCTCAATTTGTTCCATAACAGCCGGTAGGTTTTCGGAACTTGGCTTTTCGACTTCCGGATCGCCATGAATCAATTTCT
>CAZAFY010000183.1:0-3186 GCA_964484445.1 uncultured Eubacteriales bacterium | reverse complement strand
ATACCGCTCTTTCTGACAGCCGCTTCCACCCGGTCGGTGATGTTGACGAGTTCCTGTCTTTTTTCGGTTTCAAACCAGAGGTATTCGGTCCAGCTTTTCATCTTTCAAACCTCCACCTTGCGGGGTAATGTCTTACCGATTGGCGGCTTAAAAGAAAAATTACTAGCTGCCTATCGAGCAGGACTACACGAAGCGGTCGTGCCGGAAGAGAATCGCAAAGATATGGAAGAAATTCCGGAGGTTGTCCGCAAACGCTTACAGATTCATTTTGTCGATCAATATGAACAGGCTATACCAAAACTTATTCCCGGATTAGATCGCCAAATGCGACAACAGCAATAAGGAGAGCGCTATGAAGATTAAATCGGTAGAACTGGTGATGTCGGCGGGTTTTATGTCCCAATGTCCACCAGACTCCATGCCGGAAATCGCTTTGGTAGGCCGTTCTAACGTGGGAAAATCAACCTTGATCAATACCATGTTACAAAGAAAGAGCTTGGCTAGGACTTCCGGAACACCGGGAAAGACCCAAACCTTGAATTTTTACAAGATCAACGAACGCTTTCATTTGGTAGATTTGCCCGGTTATGGCTATGCAGCTTTAGGGAAAGGCAAACAGCAAACACTCAGTTTGTTGATGCAGGACTATTTGGTCAGGAGACCTCAATTGTGTTTAGTGGTGCAGTTGGTAGACAGTCGTCATGAACCATCCGCTTTGGATCAGGAAATGACTGAGTTCTTACAACATTATAATCGACCTTTCATTGTAGTCGGCACAAAAAGAGACAAATTAAAACGCAGTCAATGGCAGCAGGCGGCATCTGTTTTACGAAAAACCTTGCAGTTACACGAAGCTCCTTTGCTCTTCAGTGCAGGGGAGGAAGCCAGCAGAGAGGCTCTATGGGATCAGCTCATCGCAAGGGTTCCTGAAATCAAAGAACCGGAAGAATTGATTTAGGTAGTTTGGAGGGAAAGGTATGGACCTTACAGTACAAGCCAATGGCATTAAACTGGTCCTGCAGGTGTTTGATCGTAAAAGCGAAACACAGCCCATCATTCCCTATCTTCCACAGAAAAAAACGTTTCCGGCATTAGCTTCGCTAGCTTCTCTGCCGCGAGCAACACCGGAATCTCAAGGGGTGCCTTCGGAATTGCTACAACAGTTTCTTGTGGCATTACAAAAGGATCACTCCTTGGATTTGCATACCCTAATGATCCTGCGTAACGGTCAGGTAATCTCTGAAACCGCTTATGGAGATTATAATCCGCAGATTTGGACGTCGACCCATTCACTTTGCAAATCGGTGACCGGGTTAGCGATTGGGATGCTGATCGACGAGGGGAAACTCAGTCTACAAGACCGGGTGGTCGATTTGGTGAAGAAGAGTGGTTTGGTTGCAAAGGTGACTCACAAAGCCCTGACAGTACGCCATCTTTTGACCATGAGCAGTGGCATCACCTTCAATGAGTTAGGGGCTGTTACCGAAACCGATTGGGTGAAAGCTTATTTGGAATCGGCTTTTCGTTTTGAGCCAGGAGCAGAGTTTGCCTACAACAGTATGAATTCGTATATGCTCTCGGTCATTGTCCGAGATGTCAGCGGTCAATCGCTCATGGAATACCTTAAGCCACGTCTGTTTCGTCCGTTGCAGATTCAACGAGTAGACTGGGAGGTTTGCCCAAAAGGCATTGAAAAAGGCGGCTGGGGTATGTATTTGACCCCTGAAGACATGGCAAAAATTGGCTTGCTTTATCTGCAGAAGGGAGTCTGGCAAGGAGAGCGCTTGATTTCGGAAGCCTGGATCAGAGAAGCCACTCAAATGCAAATGGCAGCACCGCAATCGACCGGGGCGTATCACTATGGTTATCATGTATGGGTGGGAAAACAAGGGAAGTCGTTTTTATTGAATGGTATGTTCGGTCAAAATGTGATCGGTTATCCCAACAGTAACCTCCTCATTGCAACGACCGGTGGAATCAGCGAATTGTTTCAACAAGGCGGATTCTTCCGTGAACTGCATCGGTTTTTCGCTCAGTATCTTCCTTCTTCACAGGCACTGCCGGAAGACCCGGTTGCTCTGCAAAAATTACGAGATTTGCAATGGCTTCCCAATCATGGCTGGAACAAGAAATGGACGATGCAAGAAAGGGAAGTGCAAACCTTACCGGAATTGAGCAAGCAGTTCAAAAACCGCTCCTATAAAATTCAAGGGGATCAGAATGCCAACATTGGCCTTATGCCCCTAATCCAGCAGGTGACGCAAAACAGTTACAGCAAAGGGTTGCAACGTTTGAAATTGTTTTCGACAGAAAAGCATTTCTATGTTTTGTTCGAAGAAGGCAATGAGAAATATACCTTGCCCATTGGTTTTGGAAAGGGGATCGCGACCCAAATTGAAATCCGTGGTGAATCCTACTGGGTAAGCAGTCAGGGTGAGTTTGCCTATGATGAAGATCTCCGATTGGTGTTGAAATGCCGATTTTCGTTTTTGGAAATCCCCAGTTCGCGTTTGATGAAGATTTTCTTTGAAGATGGGTCTGCTGAAATTGAACTCACGGAAATACCGGGACGAAAAATCATCTTTGAGGGGTTAGCCTCCGTCAGTGAAGAAGCCTTTAAGACCAAATTTGTGGAAGCACTGGTATCGAAAATCGATGGTGATTATTTGACCTACAAAATCAATACTCTATTTGCGCCTCACCTGATTGGCAAACAAGAGATTTAAAGGATTGGGGACGGTTCTCTCCCCCTCAATTATTCCAAACAAATGGAAAATTATTAGGGCAGAGAACCGTCCCCAATCCACCCCCCCCAAAAAGCTAAAAAAAGTAACCAATGCTTTTGCAAAGGTTACTTTTTTGCTTTTCCTATTTAACAACAATATTGACCAGACGGTTTTTGACGAGGATAACTTTGACCACCGTTTTTCCGTCCAAGAAAGGAGCCAAGGTCGGTAGTTCCAGAGCCATGGAACGAATCGTCTCTTCTTTTTCTTCTCGGTCTACTTCCAAACGGTCACGGATCTTACCATTGACTTGTACGGCCAATTCGACCGTGTCGTGGAGCAGCATGGCCTCATCCCATTTGGGCCAAGGTTCCTGATGGATGGAGAAGGGTCGACCGATCATTTCCCAACATTCCTCGCTTAAGTGAGGCGCCAAAGGTGCGAGCAAACGCAATAGGTC
>CAZAFY010000182.1:2061-3208 GCA_964484445.1 uncultured Eubacteriales bacterium | reverse complement strand
TCGGTGCAGAACGTAATAGTCGCATTGTTGATTGGAAAGATCGCAATACCGCTGTCATTTTCGGAGACGGTGCAGGCGCTTTAGTGTTGGAAGCCGGCGAGAATTACTTGGATTCAACAATGACGGTTCGAGGCGGTAGCGATGTGATTAACATCCCCAACCCTACCGGTAATTCTCCGTATTATCAAGGAATCTCGGAACCTCCTTATATACAGATGAATGGACAAGAGACCTTCAAATTTGCAGTCAATGCGATTTCAAATGATTTAAAACTGCTTCTGCAACGCAATCATTTGAGCATGGAACAAATTCGCTGGATCGTCCCGCATCAGGCCAACAAACGGATTATTGATATGGCCTCGGTCAAATTAAAAGTTTCGACCGAAAAATTCTTTTTGAACATTCAAAAGTACGGAAATACTTCTTGTGCCAGTATTCCTATTGCTTTAGATGAAATGCATCGAAACGGAAACCTACAACGAGGGGATCTGATTTTGCTAACTGCTTTTGGCGGTGGCTTAGCTCATGCCTCTTGTTTATTACGTTGGTAGTAGCCTGAAAATCAGGTATTACATAAAATACAAATATGTGAAGGAGATATGAATCATGGTTTTAGAAAAAGTAGCCAACATTATTGCGGAGCGTATCGATTGCGATGCAGCAACCATTTTACCCACCACCAAATTTGAAGAATTGGGGATCGATTCCCTTGAAGTCATTGAGTTATTGATGACCATGGAAGAAGAATTTGGCACGGAAATTGAGCTGGAAGGGACCAAGCTTGCCACCGTCTCCGATTTAGTCAGCATTATCGAGGCGAAGATTTAAGGATGTCCACTGCTCACATCCATTCCCCCTTGTGTTCCCTGTTGGGTATTGAATACCCAATTTTTCAGGGAGGAATGGCCTGGATTGCCGACGGGAAACTCGCTGCTGCCGTATCCAATGGCGGTGGTCTTGGTTTTATTGCAGCGATGAATGCCGATGCCGCTTTTTTGCGCGAACAAATCGCGATCGCCCGCTCGTTGACCAGCAAACCCTTTGGAATCAACATTATGCTGATGAGTCCTTATGTGGAAGAAACTGCCCGTGTCGTGATTGAAGAGAAGATTCCTGTTATCACAACCGGTGCCGGTATGCCTACCGC
>CAZAFY010000182.1:0-1961 GCA_964484445.1 uncultured Eubacteriales bacterium | reverse complement strand
GCGACCCCGGAATCGGTTGCCAAATTGGGGCCAGGCGCTTTACGAAAAGCCGCGGTTGAGGGAGATACCAAAGATGGCTGCTTTATGGCCGGACAAATAGCCGGAATGCTTCACAAGCGACAACCGGCTGCTGAAATCATTCAAGAACTCGTCAATGAAACCGTGACACGGATGAAAGGAGCAAACACATGGGTCGTTTAGCATTTGTTTTTTCCGGACAAGGTGCTCAGAAAGTGGGCATGGGTCGTAGCTTCTATGATCATCACCAAGAGGTTCAAACACTCTTTGATAAAGCAGAAACCTTCCGACCGGGGATCTTGGATCTGATGTTCCAAGGCTCCGAAGAAGAATTGAAGAAAACCGAGAATACCCAACCCTGCCTTTATTTAACCGATTTAGCGGCAGCCATGGTCGTGGAAAAATACGGCCTCAAAGCAGAAGGTGTTGCTGGGTTCTCTTTAGGAGAATTACCGGCTTTAGCGTATGCAGGAGCTTTCAATGCTTTCACCGGTTTTCAAATCACAGCTTTACGTGGGCAAGCGATGAGCGATGCTGGAAATAAATATCCTTCTACGATGATGGCAGTCTTAAAATTGGAAAACGCCATCGTAGAAAGCCTTTGTCAAGAAGTGGGTGGGGTATATCCGGTGAATTACAATGCCAAAGGGCAATTGGTGGTTGCCGGTGCCAAAGAGCGGTTGGATCTACTCGCCCCATTGGTTAAACAAGCCGGTGGTGTCAGTATCCCTTTAGCCGTTAGTGGTGGTTTCCATTCTCCGGCCATGGATGAAGCAGCCGTAGCTTTTGGTGCGGCCTTAACGGGTTTTGATCTTCAAACCCCTTCCCTGCCGGTTTACGCCAATGTGAATGCCGAAATCTATACAACTTCACCGGCCGAAGGCTTGACCTTACAGATTAACCACCCGGTGTTTTGGCAGAAATCCATTGAACGCATGCTAACAGACGGTTTCGACACTTTTATTGAAGTCGGTGTTGGGAATACGTTACAGAAATTGATTAAGAAAATTGCGCCGTCTGCCTATGCCTATGCCGTAAGCACCGATGAAGAAGCTCGGCAATTGGTGGAGGAGGTTCGGCATGCTGTTGCATCATAAGGTCACAGTTATTACCGGCGGGTCGCGGGGAATTGGAGCAGCGATTGCACGCAAGTTTGCTGAACACGGCTCCGATTTGGCTCTTCTCTTCCGCAGTGGTCGCGAACAAGCCGAACGCTTACAAGAAGAGTTGAAAGCGTTCTCTGTGCGTGTTGAGTTGTATGCTTGTGATGTTGCCGATGCAGACCAAGTCCAACAAACCTTTCGTCAGGTTTTAGCCGACTTTGGCCAAATTGATATTTTAGTCAACAACGCCGGTATCACTCGCGACAAGCTTCTTCTGACCATGAAAGAAGCCGATTTTACCGATGTCTTGGATGTGAACTTAAAAGGAGCGTTCCATACGGTGAAGCAGGTCTATTCACCGTTCTTAAAACAACGTTCCGGAAGAATCATTAATATTAGCTCTGTTTCAGGGCTTATGGGCAACCCAGGTCAAGCCAATTATTCAGCATCGAAAGCTGGTTTGATTGGATTCACAAAAAGTGTGGCCAAAGAATTGGCAGGCCGCGGGATTACCTGCAATGCCATTGCTCCAGGTTTGATCGCCACTGAAATGACCGAAGGGATCGGCGAAGGCAATCCGCTTCTGGGGGCAATCCCCATGAAACGCTTCGGAACTCCGGAAGAGGTCGCAAATGCTGCCCTTTTCTTGGCTTCCCCTTGGTCCGATTATATTACCGGCACAGTCATCCGGGTGGATGGCGGCCTGGCCATGTAGGAGGAAACTATGAATCGTAGAGTTGTGATTACCGGAATGGGTGCTTTAACTCCCATTGGTCAAACGGTTGCAGAATTTAGTCAAAATTTAGTACAAGGGATCCATGGTATTGGACCGATTACCCG
>CAZAFY010000181.1:0-3229 GCA_964484445.1 uncultured Eubacteriales bacterium | reverse complement strand
TCTCTGCATTTTTCAGAAGATTCTGCAAGACTCCGATTGCCCGATCATTCTCTTCTTTCTGTTGAGCTACTTGTAAGGCGATTTCGATATCGGGATTCAAGTCAAAATTTGCTTCCATACAAAGCTCAGACACACTCTTGATGATCTCAGAAATATCGATTTGACGCATCTCATCCCTCCTAATAACTAGTGAGCGGGCTCTTCTAAAGAACCCGCTTACCTCGATTAATCTTTTTTACCCACGGTTGCCAGATAAACCGGGAAACGATCGATCCCGTCGATCCCCAATATTTGACTTAACTCATCGTCATCAAAAGCAGCAATTCCACAGCAACCGGAATCGATTGCTTCACATGCTAAATAGAGATTCTGGCACACGTGGCCGGCGTCTAAATGAACGTAGCGGTAGGCTCTTTCTGTATAGCGCCAAACATTTCGATAAATCTCAGCTGCCCAAAAGAAGGTTACTGCAGAATTTCGCACCATACCCTGACGGTGACAAACTCTGGTCAGATCCTCTGCTAAGGTATCAGTAGTTGAATGTAAGGCAAGTTTATGGTCTAGTGCACAATACTGATACAACCCTGGTTGTAATCCTTCTACACGATTGACCAATAAATAGGTTTCAAAAGAATGACGAGAACCTGCCGACGGAACAGTTCTTAAGGTTGCCGGACGGTTTGTTACCTCTTTGATACCCTGGGTTGACCAGAGCAAATAGGACAACTCCATTAGAGTTAAGGGTTTTTCGGCGTATTTACGAACACTGACTCGTCGATTGATCGCCTCACTGAGATCCACTTTTTCCACCTGTAATTCGCTCGGTGCCGGTAAATCAAAGAGCGGAAGATCTTTCGGAGTGGGGTCAGTCAACTCGGGTTGTGGTAATTGCTTGACCTGATCTGTTTTATCGAGTTGATGTTTGTATTTCGTATATTCCATAAAGGTAGGGCCAATTCGTAAAACCTGTAAACGTTTGTGCATGAGAATTCCTCCTTATTTCTTTCCAACGGTTGCCACGTAAATCGGGAACCGCTCTACTCCATCGATTTGTAAGTACTGACTCAACAGATCATCATCATATGCTCCAATGGCGCAGCACCCTGCTTGCATGGCTTCGCATGCCAAATAAAGATTTTGCCCAACGTGGCCGGCATCTAAATAGAGATCCCGATACCCTCTGGCTCCATATCGCCAAAACGTTCGATATGTCACTGCAACCCAGAAAAAAGTAACTGCTGAGCTTCGAACCATCCCCTGATTTTTGCACACGGATGTTAAGGTTTCAGTCCAATCTTTGGAACAATCCAGTTCGGCTAAACAGTGATCCAAGGCGTAGTAGCGATACAAACCGGGACGTACCCCTTCGACTCTCTGAATGAACAAAATCGTTTCAAAAGGATGCCGCGATCCTCCGGAAGGTACAGTCCTTAAGGTCGCAGGTCTCGTCGTCACCTGCTTTACACCTTGGGTACACCAAAGTAAATAGGCAAGCTCGTCTAAAGTCAAGGGTTTAGGATCATATTTGCGAGTGCTCACTCTACGATTAATCGCTGTCAGTAAATCAACTGCTCCCACTTGACAATCTTCTATTTTGGGAAGCTTAATGAATTCTACCCCTTCGGGTAAAGCATCTGCCAAGGGAGGTTGTGGTAACCCCTTGGTTTGATCGGATAATTCCGTTTGATACTGATATTTCGTGAATTCTACAAATTTCTGACCGATATCTAACATTGTTCCACCTCCATTTGTTCTTGATTATCATTTCGTTAAACGATTAGTTTTTCCTTCCTCATAAAAAAAGAGCCACTTCGTTTTTGAAGTGACTCTGATTAGGTTCTTCTATTTTCTGTTTTCGAAAACCTGGTCGATCAAACCAAAAGCTTTCGCTTCTTCTGCTGAAAAATAATTATCTCGATCGGTTCTTGCTTCAATGACACTGATATCTTGGCCGGTGTGTTTTGCTAAAATTTCGTTCAACATGTGGCGGATTCTCAAGATTTCTTCTGCTTGGATTTTGATATCGGCCGCCTGACCTTGGGTGCCTCCCAACGGTTGGTGGATCAAGATTCGAGAATGGGTCAAAGCCATTCTTTTCTTACCGGAAGCTAATATAACAGCTGCCATAGAAGCTGCAAGTCCAACACAAATTGTATTTACAGGGGCTTTCAGGTATTGTATCGTATCATAAAGTGCCATGCCTGAATACACTTCTCCACCGGGAGAATTGATGTAAATATTGATTTCTTTTTCGGGATCTTCCGCTTCTAAGAAGAGAAGTTGAGCGATGAGCAAGTTCACAGAATACATATTGATCTCGCCATTGAGGAAAACAATGCGATCTCGAAGCATCCGTGAAAAAATGTCGTACGAACGTTCTCCGCGGCTGGATTGTTCAATAACAATGGGAACTAAATTGTTTTGTATATTCATAATTCATACCTCCTTGACCTTTCGTCAATCATCAAATTGTGGCAAATGTAGTATAACACAAAGGTCAGGAAAGGTCAAGCATACTACCCTTGACGAATGCTTCCCCATGTTTTCCGTAACATCAATTCATCGATACCCGGATAAACATAATCACGAATAACGCCAATGGTTTCATAACCTAATCGACGATAGAACTTTTGGGCATTGAAATTATCCACGGAAGTTAAAACAAATAAATTCGTCCCTTGTTTCTGTGAAATCGCTTCTGCAGCAGTCATCAGCAGCTGGCCGATCCCGCGACCTTGCTCCTTTGTATCAACAGCAATCAGTTTGACATAAGAACTCAACCCAAAAACTGCCTTTTCTTGCATCCAAACAAATCCACGAACGATTTCCCCTTCCAGAGCGGTCATTAAAACATCCTCGCTTAAAAGAGCATCTTCCAACATTTTAACGATTTTGGGGTATTCATAATGATAACGTTGAAAGACTTCGTTTTCGGCAACGATTCTAGCAACCTCTGATATTTGATTCTTCTCCAAGGGTTTCAAAACAAACAAATCTTGCTCTTTTAAAAACTCTTCTCTCGTCTCCACGTCAATCCATCCCTTCCACCTGTACTGTTGAAAACTAAATCTCTCTTCGCCCTTCCAGAGCTTTTAACAACGTGATTTCGTCCGCGTATTCCAAATCTCCACCAACCGGGAGCCCCCTAGCAATTCTTGTCACCTTGAGTCCTGCAGGTTTCACCAAGCGCGATAAATATAAGGCTGTGGTTTCTCCTTCAATATTGGGA
>CAZAFY010000180.1:0-3237 GCA_964484445.1 uncultured Eubacteriales bacterium | reverse complement strand
TTTTCAAGGCGGTTTCCCGCGCTATACGCCTAGACATAGCTTTCCTCCCCTTAACGTAGGTATCGAAAGGCCACCGTTAAGACGATGGCCTTTCCTCTAATCTTTATACTCGAGATAAATAATCGCCGGTTCGGGTATCGATACGGATTTTGTCACCTTCATTAATAAAGAAAGGAACTTTGACTTGCGCTCCCGTTTGCAACGTTGCCGGTTTGGTTCCGGCGGTAGCTGTGTCACCTTTGACACCGGGCTCACATTCCGTAATAGTCAGTTCTACAAAGTTTGGCATCTCAACACCAATCACCTTGCCGTCGAAAACCTGAACTTGAATATTCATATTTTCGATTAGGTATTTTAGTCCATCACCGATCTGTTCAGCAATTAGATCCATTTGCTCATAAGTGCTGTTGTCCATGAAGGTATAAAAGTCACCGGAAACATATAAAAATTGCATCTCTTTGTTCTCAACTCTTGCTTTGTTGAGTTTTTCACCAGCATTGAACGTCCGTTCTTGAACCGCCCCGGTGGCTACATTTTTCATTTTTGTTCGTACAAAAGCAGCACCCTTACCCGGTTTCACATGTTGGAATTCTAAAACTGCCCAGACGGCACCATCAATTTCTACGGTGACACCTGTTCTTAAATCATTGGTACTAATCATTGGAAACTCCTCCGTTCACTCTTTAAATTTCTATGAGGGCTTTCGTTGTGTGGTTAAAGTTTTTGTAGCCCTCATCGGTCACTAAAACCATGTCTTCAATACGTACTCCACCCCAGTTTGGAATGTAAATGCCAGGTTCGATTGTAACAACATGCCCTGCTTCTAATGCAACAGTACCGGCTTTACCGCAGCTTGGGCCTTCGTGAACATTTCTTCCGACTCCATGACCTAACCCATGACCGAAGTACTCTCCGTATCCTGCTTCAGTGATCACAGTCCGCGCTACCATGTCTAACTCTTTTCCAGTGATTCCGGGTCTGACGGCACGTAATGCAGCCATATGAGCTTCCAAGACAATGGTATAGATTTTGAGTTGTTCGTCAGAAGGTTTACCAACGATCATGGTCCGTGTCATATCGGAGCAATAACCTTTGTATTTCGCTCCGAAATCCAAGGTAACAAAATCTCCCTCAGCCAAAACTCGTTCCGTTGGGCGACCGTGAGGAAGCGAAGAACGAGGTCCTGAGGCTACGATCGATTCAAACGCTAAGCCTTCCGCTCCTAATTTTCGCATGTAACGTTCCATTTCTAAGGAGACTTCCAATTCGGTCATGCCGGCATGCATAAAGCCCAAGATGTGAAGAAAGGTATGTTCACTGATATCGGTTGCTTTTTGCATTTTTGCGACTTCTTCGTTGGTCTTTATCATCCGTTGTCCCTCAATCAAATTGGATAAGGGTACAAATACGACTTCAGGGTTCGCTTTCATTAAAGCAGTAGCTTGAGCATAAGACATATGATCCTGTTCAAATCCGATTCTATGAACACTCAGTTCGCTCAATTGATTCTGCAAAGTATGAGCCAAGCTCTCAACTTGACGAATCAGTTGGAACTCAGGTGCTTGTAGAACTGCTTGCTCGTAATAACGGAAATCCGTTATCAAGTTCGCTTCTTTTTCTGTCACCAATAACCAACCGGAAGAACCGGTGAATCCACTAAGATAGGTTCGATTCTCTTGGTTAGTAACTAAAAAAGCATCCAAAGCTTGTTGATGAATGGAGTCACGCAAAGATTGGACCAAACTCATAGTCTACCTCCTTATGATTGAAACTTTTACAGTATATTTTACCATAAGATTTCAGCTTCATCAACTATTCTTTAACTTTTTTTTGTGCTAATCACAGATTTAATCGGGTCTTATGACGATTCTCCCGGTTACAGGTGACAATACGATCGCAATTCTGTGCTTCAGTGGGTTTTCTAGGCGAAGTGTGCAGCCAACGGAAGGAGTTCCTTTGGGATAATACGTGATATTCAATGTAGAAGGGTTTATGATACGAATTCCTTTGGGTAGAAGATAATACGGTTTTTGAGGAGTTAATCCTAGATATCGGACCAGTTTTTGCTCTTCTGAAGTAGAAATGCATAAAATTTTAATGGTTGTGTTTTCTCGCATGGACAACATTTGCGTGATTCGCAGCTGAAACGCTACTTCTTTTGCCACGACTTCCAATTGCCAATCCCATAAAAAAGCGGATGTCTTTGGCAAGGTCAGAGAGAAAAGAATCCCCAAAAGTGCAAGGCATAAGATGATTTCGATCAGAGTAAAACCTTTACTTGATTTCAAAAGGATTTCTCCCCTCTTCTGCATGGATTATAATTTCTTCTTCATGTCTCATGCGGGTTTTATTCTCAACTTTGCATTGAAACTCCCAGAGAAGAAGGGTTTGCTCCTTCAAAAGTAGCGTTCGAAGAAGAACCGTCTCGTTATCGAGTATCCATGGAATCTCTTGAAGAAAAATTAGGGAGCGTATCCACTCAGAATATGTACCTTGCCATTGGAAGCGCAAAGAAAACTGTGAACTCTCTTCCAAAGACAAGGTATCGACTTCGAGAAATTCGCCACCGCATAAGTGGTTCATGTCGGACAAAATTATATGTAATTCTGATACAGTCATAGTTGAGAAAACTTCTGATTCGACCTCCTTCAGTCTCTCTTCAAGCAGCGTGATTTCATTTGTTATACTTTTAAAAGCCATTTCATTACTCTGCGGGTCAATGTTCGCTTCAGAGGAAACCTCAAATCCTCTCAATTTTGGTAAGACGGGAAGTATGTAGAACCGAATCGTCGTCATCCAGATCAAGGTCAACGTAAGCAGCAGTAGGATTTTCTCGCGATTGCTCAAGCTTCGAACTCTCATGGAAGGTTCCCCGGATTTTTCAGCCGATACTCCAGCTGAAAATCATGAATTTTGGCTTCACGTTGTTTTAACATACTACCTTCATAGTTCCAGTTCGGAAGCAATTCGTCTTCAAGAAGGGCGGAAATTGAGGATAAATCTTCACATTGACCTCGGAGTACTAAAGTCCCTTCTTCCGAACACCTTAATTCAGATAAAATGACTTCTTGTGGTAAAAGCAGACTGAGATTTTGGAAGAGAATTAGGAGAACCTGATTCACATCAAGGTCGGGCTGAGAATCATAGGACGATAACTGTTCTTGAAGCTGTTGGCGAGTAAGGATCAACTCCTGATACTCTTGGTCAAAATCGTGATTTTCAGAAAGTTCAGGTTCG
>CAZAFY010000179.1:0-3271 GCA_964484445.1 uncultured Eubacteriales bacterium | reverse complement strand
ACTGTAAATCTGCTAGCACTGCTTTCGCTGGTTCGAATCCAGCTCCCACCACCAACCTCGTCTACTGACGAGAAACCTCGCTTACTAGCGAAAAACCTCGCTTACTAGCAAAAACCTCGCTTACAGCGAGGTTTTTCATTTTAAAGTATGAATCACAAAGGATTTTCGGTAGTATATCGGGAAATAAATTAGATTAGAAAGATTTGTAAAAAGGAGGCTGAAAACATGGAAGAGCGCCTTCAGAAAATCATTGCCTCATCGGGAATGAGTTCTCGACGAGAAGCTGAAGAATGGATCAAAACCGGCCTTGTCAGGGTAAATGGTCAAATCGTTAAGGAATTAGGGACCAAAGCAGATCGTGAAAGAGACCAAATCACGGTGGGTGGGACCCCCTTGATCTTTGATCCTCCGAAACTTACGATAATGGTCAACAAACCGAGAGGCTACATCACCTCCATGGGAGATCCCCAAGGAAGACCCGATGTAAGTCTGTTAGTAGAAGAATATCCTGAAAGATTGTACCCCATAGGTAGACTAGATTTCCAAAGTGAAGGATTACTGCTAATGACCAATGATGGTGAGTTAGCGTATCAATTGACGCACCCCAAACATCAGATCGAAAAAGCTTATTTGGTTTGGTTGGACCGTCCTTTAGCAGAAGAGCATAGGATTCAACTGGCTCGAGGAATCGAGCTCGATGGCCGAAAAACGCTTCCTGTAGGGCTTGTCTCAATCGAAAACCCACAAAGGCCCGGCTGTGTTTGGCGAATCACATTGAGAGAAGGCAGAAATCGACAGATACGACGAATGTTTCAATTGTTTGCTTACAAATCCTTACGTTTGATGCGGGTCAGAATCGGAGATGTTTCTTTAGGAGCCCTACCCGTAGGTAAGAATCGAAAGTTAACAGAACGAGAAGTTCTTTCGTTGAAGCAAAAAGCGAATTTAGAATCTCAGCCTTTGACAGAAAACAAGTAAAGGATAAAAAAATGAAAGAACTCAAGGTTGTTGTGGTGGGAGGCGGACCTGCCGGAATGATGGCTGCCATTGCAGCAGCGGAACAAAATGCATCGGTTATTCTACTTGAACGCAATGATGTCTTGGGCAAAAAGCTCGGAATCACCGGAAAAGGCCGATGCAACCTGACCAATGACTGTACTGAGAAAGAGTTGGTTGTTAATATTCCTGGTAACGGAAAATTCTTATTCAGTGCATTTCATCGTATGAATAGTCAGAAGCTCCAGGAAACTTTTCAACAATGGGGCGTGGAACTCAAAGTTGAAAGAGGGAAACGGGTTTTCCCAAGTACAGACAAAGCTGAAACGATTATACAAGCTCTGAGGAACAAACTGATTGAATTGAAAGTGGAGATTCGCTACAATCAGCGCGTGAAGCAACTCTGGGTGGTCGATGAGACTATTAAAGGCGTGATCACGTATCAAGGAACTATTGTAGCAGATCGCGTCATCATGGCGACGGGAGGAAGTTCTTACCCCACGACCGGTTCTACAGGAGATGGTTATTCGTTACTGCAAGAGGTAGGACACAGAATCATTACACCTCGTCCGGCATTGGTTCCTATTGAAATCGATTCACCATGGAACAGAATGTTACAAGGGTTATCGTTGAAGAATGTAAATGTGGCGATTCAAACAGAAGATAAACTACTCAACCAGGAATTTGGTGAAATGCTCTTTACCCATTTCGGGGTGAGCGGGCCGGTGATTCTTTCCTTAAGTCGTACGTTACTCGATTGGGATCTCAAGGAATCAAGGTACTTAACGATCGACTTAAAACCGGCTTTAAGTATTGAACAGTTGGATGCACGAATTCAACGAGATTTTCAGAAAAATCTGAACAAGCATTTCCGAAATTCTTTGAGCGAGTTGTTACCATTGAGTATGATCCCAGTGATCATTGAGGCTTGCAAAATAGCCCCGGACAAACCGGTACATTCAGTTACAAGAGAAGAACGAATGACTTTGGTAATGACATTAAAAACGTTTCGACTTCCTATATCTGGGTTACGCCCATTGGCAGAAGCGATTGTGACTGCCGGAGGGGTTGATGTCAGAGAAATCGATCCCAAGACTATGGCTTCCAAAAAGATAAAGGGTCTCTTTGTCGTTGGTGAACTACTCGATGTCGACGGCTTTACCGGTGGCTTTAATTTACAGGCTGCTTTCTCCAGTGGTTATGTTGCGGGGTTAAGTTGTGTTAATCAATAACGATTAGGATTTGAACAAAAGGAGAAGATCAAATGAACTCTCAGGTCGCACATACGAAAGTGGTAATAGCTATTGACGGTCCTGCCGGTGCGGGTAAAAGCACCATAGCCAAGCTTTTGGCTCAGCGTTTAAATATCTTATACTTAGACACCGGGGCTATGTACCGTGCTTTAACATGGAGAGCCCTTCAAGACGGTATTGCCATAACCGCTGAGCATGAGTTGGCCGATTTGTTCCGAAAGATAAAAATGGAAGTGATCTTGTCCTCCGAGGGTCAGAAAATTTTAGTTGACGGAATCGATACCACTCCTTATTTGCGTTTGAAACAGGTTAGCGAACTTGTTTCACCACTTTCAGCACATGGCGACGTGCGAAAAATCATGGTTGAAAAACAAAGAGAAATGGCTGAACAGGGCGGCATCGTATTAGATGGGCGTGATATCGGCACAGTCGTCTTACCGAAAGCACCCTTGAAAATCTATTTGACAGCAACTTTGGATGAACGAACTCGCAGACGAATGTTGGATTATCAGGAGCTTGGTGTTGAAATCGATTTTGAAACTCTGAAGAACGAGATTTCAACAAGAGATGCACGGGACTCTTCACGGCAACACGCTCCCTTACAGCAAGCGAATGATGCTATCTATATTGATTCGACAGAGATGACAGCAGAGGAAGTAGCCGCCAAAATCGAGGAGCTTTGTTTTCAAAGGGGGCTAATGAGGGAGGCGAATTGTCTATGAGCTACTATCGCTTTTTGCTTAGTCTCGTAGGAATCGTTCTCAATCTTTTCTGGAAACCCAAGTATAAAGGGCTGGCGAACATACCGGCAAAAGGGCCGATTGTTTTATGCTCGAATCACATCAATGCTGTGGATCCTTTTCTGATCGCCTATGGTTTGAAACGCGAAATTTACTTTTTAGCGAAAGAAGAGCTCTTTCGGAAGCCGCTATTGCGACACTTTCTTTATCGAACTGGAATGATACCGGTGAAGAGAGGGCAAACCGATCGTCAAGCGATCCGGACTGTGCTAGAGCAATTAT
>CAZAFY010000178.1:0-3314 GCA_964484445.1 uncultured Eubacteriales bacterium | reverse complement strand
TGTTTGGTCAAAGGAATATTGGTATGGAACTGTGCAAAACCAGTTAAAGGACCACCGACAATGATGCTTGCGGGAGTACCGCTGTAACCACCAACCGCATTGATCATGTCTTCAATTTTCGTTCCAACCCGCACAGTAAAATTACTCGGGTTTTGAACCGCTCCGCTAACTGTCATGATCCTCTCAACAAGAGGCATTCCCGTTTGCAAGGTCCGACCGATTGCCCATGCGGTAGCCACGTTAGCAACAACCACACCGACATCGTGAGGCAAACCGCCTGCCGGAACTTCTCTTCCGGTGACAGCGTAAATCAACTGGCGTTCTTCACCTTGTGGGTATTTAGGAACCAGTGGAACCACATCAATGCCCTTTTCATTGAGAATCTTCTCGTGAAGAGCTTCAATAGCACCTTCCATGGTGATCTTAACACCAATATACGCATGACTAACGTTTAATGCTTTCATCATCGCGCGGATGCCGAGAATCATGGTATCGGTTTCTTCAATAATGACACGTTGATCACAAGTTAAATAAGGTTCACATTCAACCCCATTCATAATCAACATTTCGATATTTTTGTCAGATGGCGGGGACAACTTCACTGAGGTAGGAAAACCTGCTCCGCCCAAGCCAACTATGCCTGCCTCGCGCACCATATTGCGAATGTCCTCGGGGGTCATATTGTCTAAATTCTTTGGGCCGGAAACTGATTCATCGGGCGTATCCTGAAAATCATTTTCAATGGTGATAGCCATGCTTTTTTTGCCCAAAGCACCATCGACTAAACCAATGGCTTTCACTTTTCCAGATACACTGGCATGTACAGGCGCACTGACAAAAGCTTTGCTTTCGCCGATCTTTTGACCCATTTTGACCAAGTCACCAACTTTGACAAGGGGTTGACAAGGAGCCCCTACATGCTGTTGCAAGGGGATGACCACGACTTGTGGAATTGTCATTGGCCTGATAGCGTCCAATGCGGTAAGCTTATTTTTCGGTGGATGAATACCGCCACGAAATGTTTTTAAGCGCATGAATGTCACCTCTTATTGTGATTCTCTGTACTATTTTTCACGATATTAACCATTACTTTGTTCATTATACCACAAAGAGTAAATCATAAAACAACATAATTTTCACAAAGTTTACAGGAATCTGTCTTTTTGTCATTCTGTCTCAGCTCGGACCAAAAACAGATTCCGAAAATCGTTGAGACGTACCATGATGTTTTCCTTCAGAAGCAAGATATCCTCTTCCTGATCCACTCCCTTTTGAAGAGCAACTAAAGACTCCTCCCACAAAGTTTTCTGCTCTTCTGTAGCAAAATTATACTTAGTATTCAATAAATTTTGCATTTCGGAATTCAACAATTGTCGGTCTGCTTGATCAGAAAAAATCAGGTTTGCTAAGAGATTATAAGCAGTGACCGCTTTGGCGAATGTATAAAGTTCATCCTCAGATTCAATCATAGCGGATTCCGCTTCAGGCCATTCCCAGACTACAGGAAAAGCATCGGGATACCCTAGTTCTGCTGCTAAACCCAGCTGCTCCTCTGCCTTGCTTGACGATAAAAAGGGTCCTAAGAACATGATCAACCCTGTCCCGGTGTCCTCATAATGAACCTGAATTCCTTGTTCAGTGAGCCTTTGCTGCTCTTCATCTGCCCATTCTTTTTGATTGCTGAATGCTAATTGTAATCGCCAGAAAGAGAATGAAGAAAACTTCACTGAGAAGGCTTGGCCCGGGAAAATAGGCTTCTCCGGTTCGGGAGGAACTTCCTGATTAGGGTCTTCTTGCTTGCCCAAAAAGGTCAAGAACCAACGCCACGGGGAATTTACCTCTGTGGTGACTCCCCCGATTTTTTGGTCTATGATATTCATTAAGATGGGACTTGCAAAAAAGCCAAGGGCCAAGGCTGCAATCATTGCGAAAATCAGCAGAAACCGAACAGGCCTTTTCTTCTGCTTTTCTCTTTTACTACTTCGGGGACCCATTCCATTGCCACCTCTTTTCAAATCGATAGGCCATCTCAGCAGATGTTGAGATGGCCCTTATCTGCATACTTTACTTCTTTTCCCAATGATTCAACAAATCGGCTAAAATCTCAATGCCGCGTACTAACTGCTCATCTTTGGGTGTGGAATAATTCAGCCTTACGGACTGTGTCGGTTGTGTAGAATCCACAAAGAAATTATTCCCGGGAACAATAGCTACACCGGCTTGCAAAGCTGCTCTGGTGAACTCGTGAATATCGACGCCTTTGGGTAAGTCACACCAAACAAATAGACCACCATCGGGCACGGTGTGGACCACGGAAGGCATAAGGCGATCTAAACTATCTAACATCAATTGGCATTTATGTTTATAAATCCCGCGCAATCGTTCCAAGTGAGCCGGGAAGTCATATTGTGTCAACAACCGATGAACGATCATTTGCGCTAAAATATTAGCATGAACATCATTGCATTGCTTGGCAATCGTCATCTTGCCCATGACCTGCTTCGGTCCTACCACAAAGCCAACCCGCATTCCCGGGGAAATCACTTTGGAGTATGAACCGCAGTAGAGCACCACACCTTCTTCATCCATGGACTTGATACTGGGGATGTGTTCCCCTCTGAAACGCAATTCACCATAGGGGTTATCTTCGACAATCATCACCTTATGTTTGACCGCAATCTCATATATTGCTTTGCGTTTTTCTAAACTCATAGTACGACCGGATGGGTTTTGGAAGGTCGGGATTAGGTAGATGATTTTGGTGTTAGGATTCTCTTGTAAGGCCTTCTCCAAGTCTTCAGGACGGATGCCGTCATTTTCCATGGGTAAGCCAACCAAATTGAGGCTGTAAGAACGAAACGTATTTAAGCTGCCAATGAAGCTCGGATTCTCACATATAACGGTATCACCTTCATTGCAAAGCACCTTCGCTGCATAGTCCATGGCTTGCTGGCCACCAGAAATGATATTGACCTCATCAAATTCCCGACCAATACCATAGGTAGTTTTCAGGTAATCGCGCATGGCTTGACGCAAGGGTGGGTAGCCTTCTGTTAGAGAATACTGCAATGCAGCGATTGGATTCTCACGATAAATTTCTTCCGTAAACCGAACAATTGCTTCTACAGGAAACGCTTCCGGTGCTGGATTTCCAGCTGCAAAGGGGATGATTTTTGGGTCGGCCGTTGCCTTAAGAATCTCGCGAATCGCTGAAGGCTGCATCGAAGAGATCCTCTTAGAAAAGACATATTCCAATTGTCTCACTCCTACTCTTTTTTTTAGTCTTGGTTGTTCAGTTCTTCTTCTATAATCGA
>CAZAFY010000177.1:0-3347 GCA_964484445.1 uncultured Eubacteriales bacterium | reverse complement strand
TGCTGTCCTACCGTTAGACGATTCCCCAGCGTCGTTACCCATTATAACCAATCTCGAGGATTTTGGCAAGTCCCTGCAAAGATTTTTTTGCGGTTTCTAAAAAGGGGTCAGACCCCTATTGTAAAAGTGAGTCAATGGTCAATAAAAATGCAGCTTAAGCAGGTGAAAGCGAAACTTCTGGCGAAATCTGCCATGCAATCCTACCAATTGAACGGAGTGAGCTCATGAAAGATGCCAATTCACAAAATATACGATCATACCTTGCGAGCGATGATCAAACCGTCATCGCCCTATTGCGCCAACCCGGGGGACACTACCTGACCTCTGAAAATCTTAGTCTCGATGACTATTCTGAAAAATACGTTTATGAACAAGACGGCAACCCCGTGGGTTTTCTCCTATTGGAAATGGATGCACGCATCTCGCAGATCATTCTCTATGTTGCACCCGCATTTCGCCGCCAGGGCATTGGCTCTCTTTTGCTGCAATATGGTAAAACCTGCTTAGAGAAGCTTGACCCCAATACTACTTGGGTATTCTTCCGAAGCGATATCGGCTCTTCCAAGGAGTTTTATGCCAAGCGCGGTGCTCAAAACTGGTATTCGTATCACTTTATGGAGTGTGAAGCAAAGCCCGTCACAACACAGCAGCCTGAGCTATCGTTTGACCGAGTCATCACCTACGCCACGGCTCAAATGGAAAATCCGGATATTTTCACGGGATACTTAGAGAAACGCGCCGCCGCTTTCCTGGTCACCAACAAGATGATCGATTCACGACCTTACGACGAACGCGAGAGAAGCACCGCCATTGAAGCGTGGTGTAATAAATACAAAGAGGATCTTTGGTTGTTTTACCGCCAGGACCGCCTAATCGGTTCGGTTTGCATTAGCGAAGGCTTTTTCGACGAAGTTTTTGTTGAACCGGCACAACAAGGCAAGAATATGGGCTCAGAAATTGTGCGTTGGGGACTAAAGAAGTGCCAAGAAAAAGGATGGAAACCGTCGCTCTGCGTTGTCAACGGCAACCTCCCGGCCACTAAATGCTACCTTAATGCGGGGTTTGAAATCAAACAAACCTTGGAAATGATGCGGATGTTCAACGATCATAAAGAACCCGATTTTCGCGGTCCCATTGGCAGATAAAACCGAGAAATGCATCAGAGTCTACTTTGGAATGGAGTGAGAGTATGAAATACGCAAATTCTATGGCTGATCTAGTTGGCAACACCCCATTAGTCAAGCTTCAGAAAATATCGAGCGAAGCAAATCTTTTTGCTAAATGTGAATTTATGAACCCGATCAGTATTAAAGACAGGCCGGTTTTGCAAATCATTAATCACGCGGAAGCTACCGGTGCACTCAAACCCGGAGATACCCTCATAGAGATGACCAGCGGTAACACCGGCATGGCCATTGCCTATATTGCAGCGGTACGGAGATATAAGGCAATCTTGGTGATGTCGGAAATCCAAAGCGTGGAACGAAGAAAAATCATGAAAGCTTTTGGCGCGGAGTTTATCTTAACCCCGGCCGCTTTAGGCACAGCCGGAGCCAAGGCAAAGTTGCAAACCATTTTAGCAGAGCATCCGGAATATTTTTATGTGGGCCAACACAAAAGTCCGGAAAACCCCAATGCTCATTATCTCAGCACGGGTCCGGAACTCTGGCAAGACACAGATGGAAAGATCGACATCCTAGTGGCAGGTCTTGGCACGGGTGGCACGTTATGTGGAGCCGGAAAGTTCCTCAAAGAGCAGAATCCCAACATTCAACTCGTTGCAGTGGAACCTTTTGATGCCCCCTATATTTCTCAAGGAATCTTTAAGCCACATAGAATCATGGGAACCGCCCCGGGTTTTTACCCCGATACCCTCGACCGAGAGATTATCGATGAGATTTTGCTGATAAAAGAAGAAGATGCCTTCGAAATGTGCAGGCAATTGGCTGCGCGTGAAGGGATGCTGGTCGGGATTTCCTCGGGAGCCGTGGCGCATATAATGGCAGTGCTTGCATCACGCCCGGAGAATAAGGGGAAGAACATTATCGGTATCTTTGCCGACTCCGGTCAGCGATATTTGAGCGTGGAGGGATTGTTTCATGTTTGATAAAGAACGAAGCAACACTGCTACTCTATGCAAAGTCGCTACGGGTATAAGCTGATATGAGAAAATTTAAGAAAATCTACATAGAAATTACCAACGTCTGTAACCTCACTTGCGATTTCTGTCCACAGACAAAACGAACAGCGGAGTTCATGGATTATGACACCTTTGCGAAAATATTGGATCAAATCAAAGATCATACCGATTCAATCTATTTACATGTGAAGGGAGAGCCCCTTTTGCATCCGGATTTAGGTCGATTCTTAGATTTGTGCAAGGGAAAAGGGTTTCAAGTAAACATTACGACCAATGGAACCTTGATTCATCAGGTTAGAGAGATGCTTTTAACAAAACCTGCTGTGCGACAAATCAACTTTTCTTTACATAGTGTAGAGAGAACCCTAGGCATCCAAAGCAGAGAAGAATACTGGAAACGCATTTTATCCTTTGCCAAGGAGGCCATGCAAAAAACAGAAATCTTCATTTCATTACGATTGTGGAATCTAAATGAAAACAGTGAGTTGGATTTCCTGCAGAGCATCAATAGGGAATTGCTGGATTGGATTGAAAAAGAGTTTTCTTGGTCGCGGCAAAAGCATGAAGGGACTCTCGGGCTGAAAGGGATTAAACTTGGTGAGAGAGTTTATCTTAATCAAGATTATCAATTCGCCTGGCCGGATCTCACCTTAGAGGAGGAAAGCAGAACAGGGTTTTGCTATGGGTTGCGTCATCAAGCGGCAATTTTAGTCGATGGCACAGTGCTACCTTGCTGTTTAGATTCCGAGGGAGTCCTCAATTTAGGCAATATCAAGGAGAATACTTTTTCGGAAATTATCGAAAGCGAACGAGCAATTCAAATCATAGATGGCTTTACAAAAAGGCAAGCGGTTGAAGAACTCTGCAGAAAATGTGGGTATCGAAGAAGATTTGACAAGCCATTTTTTTCCTGATATAGTAGGGCTAAATCTACAAAGAGGTGGCAACATGAACACAGCAAACCGCAACATCACTGTGAACTTCATCGAGTCTGTTTCTTATTATTACCGAAACAGGCTTGAGTTGCTATGCCCGTAAACTCATTAACGGCATATCTGCGGCTCAAGGCAATGCGCTTTGAGCCGTTTTTTTATTGGAAAGGAGAGTTATTATGAGTGCAGATACCTTATTCGAAACCATTCGTCGCAATGCAGTAGAGATTTACTCAGAAGAAGGGCTCAAAACACGTTTCGCTTCCGGCAAGTCT
>CAZAFY010000176.1:0-3371 GCA_964484445.1 uncultured Eubacteriales bacterium | reverse complement strand
ATCTTGATCATTATGGAAATCTGGAAGCCATTGAGAATGCCTTTGTTACCTATTTGAATCAAATCCCCTCCAATGGACTTGCTATTTTAGGAATCGATTCACCAAGTGTGCGTAAGATTTTGCCCAAATTGACTTGCCGATACCATACCTTCGGTTTTTCAAATGATGCTGATCTTCAAGGACGAGAGGTAGAATGCTACCATGGGGGTTCAGAATCAAAAGTGTATTGGCGAGGAGATTTTCTCGGATTGGTTCAATTGACGGTTCCCGGTGAATACAATGTTTTAAATGCTTTAGCTGCCACCACCATCGCTCTGGAAATCGGCGTATCGTTAGCAGAAATTCAAGAAGGATTGATGCAGTTCAAATCAAGTAAACGTCGGTACGAATTGATTGGAACGCAAAGAGGTATCACGATTATTGAAGATTATGCACATCATCCTACAGAAGTAAGAGCATTGCTTGCCGCAGCAAAAACCGAAAGCTGTAAACGAGTGGTGATTGTTTTTCAACCGCATCTTTATTCTCGGACCAGGAATTTTAAAGACGACTTTGGTCAAGCCTTTAGCAATGCGGATTTAGTGGTTATGACCGATGTTTTTGCCTCACGTGAAAAGCGGCCGGAGCAAGGAATCAGTGGAGCCACATTAGTTGAAGCGATTGCTCAATGGGATCCTGCTCGCCGAGTAGTTTATATACCCAACAAAAATGATCTTGTCAACGAATTGATACCCTTGCTTCAAATGGGGGATTTGGTACTTTTCGTAGGGGCTGGTGATATCAATCAAATGGGTATCGAGCTCAATCAGGTATTATCTGTACAAGATCAAAGCATATAAGAAAGGGATTGAAAGGGATTGAAAAACATTGCTGTTCTCGTAGGTAGTTCTTCGGAGCGGGAGGTTTCTTTAATGACGGCAACGGGAATCGTTGCTGCTCTTCACGCCAGAGGGTACCATACGACTCAATTGGAAATCGATGCACAACTACCACAAAAATTAGCTGAACTAAAGGTTGACGCTGCCTTCATAGCCTCCCATGGAAAATTTGGTGAAGACGGAACAATTCAGGGACTACTCGATATCATGGGGATTCCTTACGTAGGTTCCGGTGTTTTGGCAAGTTCCTTGGCCATGAATAAAATTATGGCTAAGAAAGTTTTTGAGTATGAAGGCTTAAGAACTCCCAAATGGGTTGCTCTTCATAAAAAAGAATCATATTTAGAAATGAAAGCAAAAATTGATGCTGTTTTCTCTCCTGATCAACGCCTCATCGTCAAACCCTCCTCTCAAGGTTCCACCATTGGCTTGAGTTTAATAAAAGAACGCTCATTGCTAGAAGAAGGCATCGTGAAAGCACTAAATTTTGATGTTGAAGTTCTCATTGAAGAAGCGATCATCGGCTCTGAGCTAACTGTGCCGGTTCTGGGTAATCTTGATTTAATTGCTCTTCCATGCGTCGAAATCATATCATTAAATGAGTTATATGATTATGAAGCCAAATATGCTGCGAATATGAGCCGGCATATGATCCCGCCACAAGTCGAAATTCGCGTTGCTCAACAAGCTCAAGATATGGCAATAGCTGCGCATCGTGCTTTAGGGTGTCAGGGGATTTCAAGATCTGATTTTATAGCCGATCGAAATGGACAGTGTTGGTTACTTGAAGTCAATACCTTACCTGGTATGACAAATACAAGCTTAGTACCGGACTCGGCGAAGGCTTTTGGCTATTCCTATGCAGATTTAGTAGAAAAGCTTATTGAGTTGGCTCTGCAGAAATAGAGCGTGCAGTCAGGAGGATTTTATGAAATGGATTCACTCTCCGTATCTTCGTAGGAGCTTCCTCGCGCTACCGATTTTAATCGTTGTCGCACTGCTGATCGTTTGGTTTTTGCCCGGTTTTCAGGTTTCTTTGGTTATAATCGAAGGAAATGAACAGGTCAGTACCGATGAAATTATGTTGCTTTTGGACGAACCCGTCGGTAAACCGATTTTAAAAATGTTTGTCGAACCCTTGAAAGAACGGTTACTCCTTCATCCGTGGGTGTTACATTCAAAGGTTCAAATCCAAATTCCTAATACTTTGAAAATCCAGATCATAGAACGAACCATCTTGATCTACGTACCTTATTACGGTAGTTTTTTGGCAGTAGCGGCCGATGGAACTGCATTGGCTTTGACGAATGTTTTGCCCTCCAACAGCTTACTATTTACAGGAATGGACCTACCGTTTTTGGCATTAGGAGAAAAAATTCCCCACTGCGAATTCTTACCCGATTTAGAGATCCTTATTCAAAAAATGGACGCTTCCGTCCGACTGATGGTCAGTGAAATAAAGTTGGGAACGGATCATTTCTTTTATTTACAAACTTCCGATAATTATCAAATGAGAGTCGACGCTACGATTGATGAACAAAAGTTTCTTGATATGCGAGCGATCATTTTATTCATGAGAGAGCAAGGAAAACGAGGTACTGTGATCTTGCAAGAAGGAGTTCCCGTTTTTATACCTGTTGAGTAAAGAAGGATTTACCGGATGCAATACGAATTATAAACAGGATTACGAAAGATGCAGACTAGAAAAATGTCTGTTCAAGGATAAGGGGTGGAAAGATGCTGGAAGTTCAATCAGAAATGCAGGAAATTACAAGAATCAAGGTTATCGGGGTTGGTGGCGGTGGAAGTAATGCCGTTGATCGCATGATTGCTGCCGGATTAAAAGGCGTTGAATTTATTGCTATCAACACCGATGGCGTGGTCTTGGAGCATTCTTTAGCCAGTCAGAAGTTGCAAATCGGAACAAAGTTGACCAAAGGTCAAGGAGCGGGTGGCATTCCGGAAGTAGGGTTAAAAGCTGCCGAGGAAAGTCGAGATGAGATTGCCAGACTTTTAAAAGGCGCCGATATGGTGTTCGTAACCGCAGGCATGGGAGGCGGTACAGGAACCGGAGCGGCGGCTGTTGTAGCAGAGATCGCTAAAAGCTTAGGAGCTCTTACCATTTCAGTGGTCACAAAACCGTTCCATTTTGAGGGGAAACGTCGTTCAGTACAAGCGGACGGGGGAATCGGACGATTGAGGGAAGAAGTAGATGCCCTGATTACGATTCCCAATGATCGATTAATGCAGGTCATTGATAAAAAGACAACCTTACTTGATGCTTTTAAAATGGTGGATGAAGTGTTGCGGCAGGGCGTACAGGGAATTTCAGATTTGATTGTCGTCCCCGGTATTGTCAACCTAGACTTTGCCGATGTGAAATCGATTATGCAAGACTCCGGAACAGCCATCATGGGAATTGGCTATGGACAAGGAGAGGGTAGAGCGGTTCAAGCTGCAAAAATGGCAATTTCGAGTCCATTGTTAGAAACC
>CAZAFY010000175.1:0-3379 GCA_964484445.1 uncultured Eubacteriales bacterium | reverse complement strand
ATTTCATTGGTTAAGCTTGTGCTTGTTGTGCTTTGGGCTTATCGAATTTGTTGAAAGCGCGATAATAAAAGACACTGGCCAGGAAATATAAGACACAAGTAAAATAATAGGGTGAGGTGTTTCCCCAAGCGTCCATCATCAGACCTCCTAAGATTTGACTGACACTACGGGCAATCGAATTCCCCATATTAATGGTGGAACTAGCGGTGGCGCGCATATCGCTGGGAACGATTTCCATGGCAAAGGATGTAGCTATGGGAGAGGACATATTCATTAAGGCAGTGCGGAACCAGTACAGTAAGGCTACGATCCATAAGCCCGGAGCAAAAGAGATTGATAGAAGCGCAGGAATCGATAACATTTGTGTAATCAAGACGGATTTGATGCGTCCGAACGCCTTGACCAGCCAAGGACTCATCAGCACTGCAATGGTCAGAACAACACGAGAACCCATGGTAATGGTGCTGATCTCACCGGAAGACGCACCTAAGGAATCGCTCAAAAAGACATTAAAGAAGGGAATCGTCATCCCGGCACCTGCGCCAATTAGGAATTGGTAAAAAGCAAGGTTGCGCAAATTAGCATCTTTAACAATTGAGGTCAAATCGGAAGCCACACTGTGACGTTTAGAAGGTTTGAAATTGGTCTCTGAAATCATAGATATTGGAATAGCCGAGATGAGAAGGAAAATAATTGAGAACGCAAGAGCCATTCGCAATTGGGTCACTTCAACAAACTCCAACCAGCCAAAACTCTGAGCGGCGAAAGCTAATAATAACGGAAACAACCCGGCTAAACCTGAACCAAGAACAGAAGCGACGGTTTGCAAGGCCTGATTGACCGAGAAGAGATGAATGCGTTCATCCGGTGTGCTGTTCTCCATGAGAAAAGGGTTTTGCACAACTTGTTTAAAGGTAGAACCTACTCCTTTGGCAAAGCTGACTCCCAATAACAACATAGGGTTTAAAATAGCGACTTCGCCGATTGCCGCCATGGCAGTAAGGATAATCGCCCAAAGAACGGATTTCTTACGCCCAACTCGGTCGGCAATAACACCAATTGGTATTGCCGCAATAGCAGAAGCTAAGGTACCCATGGCCATGTAGGTACCGATGTAGGATTTGCTGAAACCCATTTTTAAGAAATACACATTCAATATGGTAGAGCTGACACCCAAACAGATTTGGGTTGACGCATGACTCAACAGGAATAATTTGGCATTGCGGCTGAAGGAGCGGATCCTTGCAAAATAACCGGTTCCGTCATCAAACTGCCCATGTTGAGGACTTACTCGAGACATAAAAAAGACCTCCGTATTCTTGCTCTTAAGTAAGAAGTTCATTCGATAATCGAAAGAAAAACCCTTCTTTATGCGCCAGTTATTCAACAAACAACACCAGCCTTTTCATGCCGACACGATTTTCTTAAAACATACCGTTGAGTACCCTTGCCAAACTCAACGATATACGGTATACTAAACATCGCTGCATATACGGAGCTGTGGTGTAGCGGCCTAACATGCCTGCCTGTCACGCAGGAGACCGAGGGTTCAAATCCCTTCAGCTCCGCCAAGAAATAAACGGCACTTTTACCAATTTTGGTAAAGGTGCCGTTTGTTTTTTTCTCGAATAATAGCATTCAAAGAGACTCATATAATCTTTATTTAAGGAACGGAGGGGGAACTTGGAACAAACATTTGGAGCAGGCCAACACAAATTGAAGTTGACCTCCTATATCTTAAAATACCCTATGGATTTTATATTGCAAGCCCTTGGTGGAATTGTATATAACACAGTTATCATCTTTGGAGCTATTTTTCTTGGAAAAGCAATTGATGCAGCCGGTCTTGTCTATGAGGGCAAAGCGCCGGTCTCTTTCTTTTACCTCCAGTTGGCTATGTTCTTTGGAGTGACTGTGGTTTTTCAAATGGCGCGCTATTTCAAACGCTTCTACATGCGCATGTTGGTTAACAAAATGAACTGTGACATTCGAGCAGAGTTATTGGAGACGCTTTTTTCTTATCCGCTCAATAGCTTGTCCAAGGAAAAAACAGGCGATATTATGAGCAGAATGATTGGGGATGTCGATGCCGTTGGTGCTTCGGTACAGACTACGATCACCGAGATGTGGGATACTGCACTACTTATGCTCTCTTATTTCGTTGCATGCATGTGGTATAGTCCAAAATTAACATTGCTAGCGGCGATTCCGATTCCCTTTGCTCTGTTTCTAGCAGAAGCGATGCGCCATGGCTTATATAATCTCTCCTTACAGTCGCGCAAGGCTTCCTCGGCAATCAACGTACATTTGCAGCACAACGTGACCGGAATAATGTTGCAAAGGCTTTTTGGTTTAGAACAGGCGGGACGTGAGCGCTTTGAACTGCTTTTGCAAAATCAATATCAATGGCAGGTGAAGTTTGGCATTTTGCAAAGCGGAGTGGTTCCCTTCTACACGCTGATTGCTAATATTGGAGTCGTTTTGGTACTGGGGTTTGGTGGGGAATACGTTGTTTCGGGGGCTTGGACCATTGGAACCTTTACTGCGTATCTTACCATGTTTATTGCAATGGCTACCAGGACTAATATGGCAGCCAGAGTGATGAATACTTGGCATGGAGCGAAAGCTTCTTGGGATCGAATTTGCGAAAAGCTAGCAGAGAGAAATGAAGATTTAAGTCGGGATCAAGGTAGTGTCATCATCGATGAAAATGGGCTTTCCGTGAAACATTTGAGCTTTACGTATCCTTTTTCCAAAGAGCAAGCGGTCAAAGACGTTTCCTTTACAGCTAACAAAGGCCATATCATTGGCATTACCGGTGCCGTAGGGTCCGGGAAAAGTGCACTCGCTGCAGCGCTCTCCGGATTGTATGAAAACAAACGAGATCAGCGTATTGCCTATATGGATAGTGCCCACTTTGTTTTTTCTGACGACGTTTCCTTTAATATACAGCTTGGCCACGAGAACGGTAAGATTGAAGAAGCAATCAAGATCAGTGAATTAACCGAAGATCTTACACAATTTGAAAAGGGTCTAGAAACAAAGCTGATGGAGCGCGGGGTTCGCGTGTCGGGTGGGCAACGTCAACGCATTGCTTTAGCACGTGCTTGGGCGGCAAATTGCTCAATACTCATTCTCGATGATCCCTTTTCTGCCATTGATATTACTATGGAACAGAAAATCATGGAGAATTTGCGCAAAAACTTAGGCGAAAAAATCATTTTGCTATTTTCGCATCGACTGACGACCTTTACCCAGACGGATCAAATTTTGCTGCTTCAAAATGGAAGCATCGCAGAAATGGGGACCCATGAGGAGCTTCTTGCACTGAACGGCACCTACAAGAGTATTTATTCGGCTCAGGTGTTTTTAGGAGGTG
>CAZAFY010000174.1:0-3390 GCA_964484445.1 uncultured Eubacteriales bacterium | reverse complement strand
GAGCTTTAAACGAAAAACCCTTTAAAGCCTTTTTCATTATACTCATATTATGAAGCAGGGTCAAGAGGTTAAAATAGCTTTCTGTGGTTTTTTTACTCGCCCTTCAAAGAGAGTAAGCAGTAGCACCGAAGAAAGAATCAGAACGGTTCCAAGGATCGTTCTTTCATTGAATTGATCTTGAAAAACAACGACTCCCCAAAAAATACTGGTCAGTGGTTCAAATGTGCTGAGTATGGCAGTATTCTGTGGCCCGATCATGCGAACGCCCAACTGGAAGCAAACGACGGCAATTACTGTTATTGTAATTGAGAAAAAAATGAGTAATCCCCACGCTAAGGGGGTCAAACGATAAGCGAACGTTCCGGTAGCCAATGCATAGCCTAATACTAAAACAGAACAGACCAAAGAATTATAAAATCCATATTTGAATGGATTCAATTTACTTAATCCACTTTTGTCTAAATACACGATGTAGGTAGCAAAGGTAACCCCTGATGCTAAAGCTAAGAGAATACCTAATGCATTGGCTGGAGAGCCGGGGCTATAGAACATAAGGATGCCAAACGTGCTCATAACTAAACTGGCAATTTTGATGCGATCGATTTTATCACGAAAAAAAAGAAAACACTCCAAAAAAACAATAACCGGGTGAATATAATGTAAGGTTGTTGACATACTGGAGTCGATATAATTATAAGAAGAGTACATCAAAATCGGAGTTAGGGCGGCTCCAATAGAACCTACCACAAAGAATTTCTTAAACTCTACTTTTGAGATCCCCATATTGCCCGAAGAGGTTCTCCACATCAGGAAAAACAAGATCGGTAAAGGTAAGAAGTTGCGATAAAACACCACGCTTATGGCATTAGCTCCGCCCAGGTAAAAGTATTTTACGAATAATGGCATGCTCCCGAACATGATTGCGGAGGTAATCATAAGGAGGGAGCCTTTCAGTTTAGTGCTCATGCAACGACTTCCTTTTTGAAATGTTTAGAGAAACAAAAGGGGGCGGAAGTGAATCCTCCGCCCCTGGTCTTCAAATGCTTAGACTTTGGGGAAAGTGCTTTGTAAAATAGCAACCATGAGCTTGATTCCGTTATCCACATCATCCATGTCGACCATTTCAGATGGAGTATGAATATAACGACAAGCAATCGATATCACACCGGAAGGAACGCCGGATTTGGTTAGATGAATGGCACCTGAGTCGGTACCGCCTGCTTCCAAGACTTCCAACTGATAAGGAATTTTCTTTTTGGTAGCAACTTCTTTCATGAATTGGATCATGGCAGGATGACATAACACAGAAGAGTCACGCACTTTGACGGTCGGTCCCTTCCCTAACGATACTTCCATGGTTATGCCTTTCGGAGTATCGCCGGTTCGAGTGACATCAATAGCGATGCCATAATCGGGATCTACAGCAAAAGCAGAGGTTCTTGCACCGCGTAAGCCTACTTCTTCTTGCACTGTAAATACAAAATGACATTCAACACTGGGTTTTTTTAATTGTTTAATGGTCTCGATCAGGACTACGCAGGCGATTCTGTCATCCATGGCTTTCGAAACCATGCGTTTTCCTAAATCGATGCATTCATAATCGGCACCGGCACAGTCACCGATTTTTACTTTTTCTTCGGCTTCAGCACGGGTAGTAGCACCGATATCGACATACATTTTGGCTAAGCTTAAGGTTTCATTAGCTTCTAATTTTTCTGCACCATAGACTCCGCGGGTGCCATTGCCAAAAATGCAACGGGTGCCCAAAAGGACATAAGGGTTTAATCCGCCTAAATTTGTGAAGCGCAAGAAACCGTTTTCATCGATATGGGTCACCATGATGCCGATTTCGTCCATATGAGCGGCTAACATAACTTTCGGACCTTTGCCTTTTTTGACGGCTATCACATTCCCTAAAGCATCAATGCGTACCGAGTCCACAAAGGGTCGAATCTCTTCTACGATTATATTTGCTACATTGGTCTCCAGTCCGGTAGGACCATAGGCAGTAACAATCTTTTTGGTTAAGGCTTTTAGTTCCATCATTTGATTTCAAACCCTCCTGTTTCTATGGCATGAATGAAAGCTTTCACGAGAGCAATGGTGTTTTTGTAGTCTTCTAAGTGAATGACAGAAATGGGTGAATGGCAGTAACGGGTCGGAACCGAGATTTCAATGGTCGGTACGCCCCCGCGTGTTTGATTGATCTTCCCACTGTCGTTACCGCCGGTAGCGGTATTCTTATATTGATAAGGAATGCCTAACGATTCTGCGGTCTTTGCGGCTAAAGCAATCAAATTTCGGTCACTGATCACGGAACGATCCATATAGGTTAAGGAAGGACCTGCACCGCAGCGCGTGGATACCAAATGATCTTCGACGCCACTGACATCGTGCGCAGTGGTACCTTCTAACGAAATTGCCAGTTGAGGATCAATGGCATAAGCAGCAACGCCTGCACCACGCAACCCGATTTCTTCTGAAACCGTAAATACACCATAGACCGGAATACTGAATTTCTCTTTCATGACTTCCGCTAAGACGGCACAACCAATTCGGTCATCAAACGACTTCCCCTTCGCGAAACCATCGCCGAAGGTTTCATATTCGGTATCAAAGACGGCATAATCACCGACCGAAACTACTTTTTCAGCATCCTCTTTGGATTTTGCTCCGATATCAATGTAAAGTGCTTCTAAGGGCAAGGGTACCTGACGTTCTTCCGGTTTTTGCAAATGGATGGCTTTGGCTCCGATCACACCGGGCAGCTTCTTCTTCCCTACCCGAACGACCTTGGCTACAAGAACTCTGGGATCGATTCCGCCAACCGGTTTAAAATACAGCAAGCCGCTGTTTTCAATTTGCACGATCATCAAACCGATTTCGTCCATATGAGCTGCTAACATTACACGCGGACCGGGTGCATCTTCGTTTTGACTGTAGATCAGATTGCCCAGCATATCGGTTTTCATGGTGAGTGTGAATTTAGCTAATTCTTCTTTAATGACACTGCGTACTTCGTATTCATCGCCGGCAACACCGGCAGCTTCGGTGATTCGCTTTAATAACATGATAATTCCTCCACAAAAGCACAATCCAAAGCAGCGATCAGATACGCTAATAGCTTTCCGGACTGTTGGATATCGGAGTAGGATAAGGTTTCAACAGCGGTGTGCATATAACGCAACGGAATCGATACAACCGCAGTAGCAACACCGCTTTGCGTGATTTGCATCATCCAGGCATCGGTTCCGGTAGCGCCGGGTGCCGGCGATAAGGAAATCGGGATGCGATTTTCTTTCGCCACCTTTTTGATCAATGCTAAGACTTTAGGATGAACATTGGGTCCCATGGCGATAGAAGGTCCACCGCCCATAGGAGAGGTATTAT